>NZ_JAHZSX010000002.1:0-154922 GCF_020982655.1 Acinetobacter sp. PW68
TTTGTTCTTCTCTACTAAGTAAGGTAATAAAAACTTGCGAAATATATAGCTTCAACTCTTCTAGAAAGACTTTAACACGGTCATTTTTCGTATAAAGAATACCCTCAGTTAACCATTCAATTAAATCTGCATAACCTAAGATCAAGAGTTTACGTTGAGATTGTAGCAATTTAGATTCTTCTTCGGAGATGCTGTATTTGCTAGGTTCTTTCCCATCACCGGACAAATATATAAGTTGCCATCGGTTGGAATATCGTTGTTCTAATTCATCAGCATAATCTTTGAGTTGATTCTTTTGATCGACAGCAAAAGGTTTATTTTCAATACACAATGCGTAATTTTCACCATTAAAGTAAATCTCAACTAGGATATCCATCCTTCTTAAAGTATCTAAGCGCCAATTCGTTTCTTCTAATTTCACTGTAATTTTAGATTTATCTAAGTTAATTTTTTGCCAACATTCATCTAATTCATTTTTTCTAATTTCAATCCATTTTTTAATAAAAAGATAATCTTGTCCATGACTCCCGTAAGGGTTTAGTAGATCGCCTAGGATATTACTAAGTGTTAATTCATCTGTACGAAAGTAGCTAAAAATAGAAAAATTTGGTGCTAGAATACTTTGATATCGATTTAAAAATAACGAATGTACTTTTTTTTCTCGAACAACCTCATCTAAGAAATTAAGTAAACCTTTTGGTTGCATAATTTCTCCTTATTATTAAAATATTTACGTTAAAAGGCTTAATTATTGGAATTTATAGTATATGCATAAAATTACGTTAATTCATGCGGATATTACAAGATTTCCAGTACAAGCTATCGTTAATTCAGCAAATAAATCTTTACTTGGTGGTAGTGGGCTTGATTATGTTATTCATAAAAAAGCAGGACCATTAATGAAAGCCGAATGTGTTCGCTTAAATAAAGAAAAAGGCGGTTGTCCAACAGGTCAGGCAGAGGTAACTACCGCAGGTAATTTACCTGCAAAATATATAATACATGCAGTTGGACCAAGATGGTTTGATGGTGAGCGTAATGAGCCACAGTTACTTTGTGATGCTTATAGTAATGCGCTTTTCAAGGCAAATGAATTTCATGCATCTACTGTTTCTTTTCCTAATATTAGTACAGGCGTGTATGGTTTTCCTCGACAATTAGCTTCTGAGATTGCCATTGGAACAATTCTATCTTTATTACCTCAATACGAGCATGTTGAAGAGGTATTCTTTATTTGTCGTGAAGAAGAAAACTTTATAATTTATAAAAATATTCTGTCAAAAATTGAGGATCCGAATATTCAAATCCTAATTTCTTAGATTAAATAATTGAGAGTTCATATAAGAATTCAGCTACAATTTTAGCTAATAATTCATGTTCTTCTTGTGACTCAACAATATCAACCATTAGATCATCTAAACCTGTTTGCTCTTGAATAGTGACTCCTTGGATTTCAAGATAAGTCAGCATCACAGCTAAGCCAGTTCGTTTGTTACCATCAACAAAAGCATGCCCTTTTGAAATTGCTATACCAAACCAGGCAGCGATCTCAAATATATCGCTTACATCGCTGTAATACATCTGTTGATCTATACGACTTAAAACACTTTCTAGTTTTTCAATATGGCAGCCTGCCCGTCCTACACCAGTTTGTACTAGTATTTCGTCATGTACTGCTATAACAAACGTAGAGCTGATTAAACTCATTTATAAGCGAGCTCTTGAAGTTCCGCTTTATGCTGATTAATAACTCGTTTAGCACTATGCATCACAACACGTTTTGTTGCTTCATCATTGCTAAATTGAATTGGTAATACTTGACCTGAAACTTTTTGGCGATTTGAAACTTGATCAAGGCTATAGTCTTTTAAGCGTTTTCTCATATTCATAGCTCCATTAATAGAGATGTTTATTTTAGCTCAAATTTTACAATTAGGTGCGATAGTGAGGATCTTTTCTAGGAATAGCTGACTCAGAGTCTATATCAAAGAAATCATAAATCTTAGATGCGGTTCGGGAAGTAAATAATGTCTTATCCATATAGACAATTACTTTATCTTTGTTCATATCGTAAATTACCCGACCTCGTGGAATCTGCTCATATTCATAAGCTCTAAGCTCTGGATATTCACTTTGTACATTTTTCCAATACTCGATATGCGTGTAAGGACTATCAATTAAGCCAATTGAATCAGCATCACCTAAATTAAACACATGAGCTATACCTATGACTTTATTATTCCAATACCAAAAAATCCCTATGTTCATTATCAACCTGTATTTTTAATTTCTCTAAAATTAACATAATACACGTTATACGAATTCCCAAGGCATGGCTTTTAGTTATGCTTTTTTTATCAAAAGAGTATACCCGAATGAGAAACAGCGAAACGGTAAATAGCTACTATCATTAGACTTGAAACCATAATCAAATGACAGTGTTATCATAGGACTTTATAATTTAAGTACAAATGATAAAACATGAATACACGAATCTATCTTCGCGCCTCTACCAAAGATCAGGATGCAGAAAGGGCATTGGCTGAACTGAATGCTCTCAACAACTCGTTGGAATTGGGGAAGCCAATCATCTATGTTGAGCATTACAGTGGAACAAAGCTAGAACGGCCAGAGCTGAATAAGTTGCTGCAGGAAGCAAACCAAGGAGATGCATTACTTGTTGAAAGTGTGGATCGGCTATCACGACTAACCCAACATGACTTCAATGGGCACTGTTGCAAATAGGCTGACATGATAAGCTAAATATCTTATTTATTTCGAGATACAGCAGATGAATCCCTTCCATGGTCGGCACTTTCAAGGTGAAATCATTCTTTGGGCTGTTCGTTGGTATTGTAAATATGGCATCAGCTATCGTGAACTTCAAGAAATGCTCGCTGAACGAGGTGTGAATGTTGACCACACCACAATTTATCGTTGGGTTCAGCGTTCTGCTCCAGAAATGGAAAAACGCTTACGCTGGTATTGGCGTAATCCTACAGATTTACATTCATGGCATATGGATGAGACTTATATCAAAGTGAAGGGGCGATGGACTTACCTGTATCGTGCAGTTGATCAACGTGGTCATACGATTGACTTTTACCTTTCCGCTAGACGGAACAGTAAATCAGCCTATTGTTTTTTAGGAAAGATCTTCAATACGGTGAAAAAATGGCAAATTCCACGGGTCATCAATACAGATAAAGCAGCGACCTATGGCCATGCTTTATCACGGTTAAAGCGAGAAGGAAAATGTCCAGTAGATATTGAGCACAGGCAGATTAAGTATAAAAATAATGTCATTGAATGTGATCATGGTAAGTTAAAGCGGATCATCAGGGCCACATTAGGATTCAAATCTATGAAGACGGCTTATGCCACAATTAAAGGTATTGAAGTCATGCGTGCACTACGTAAAGGACAAGCATCGTCATTTTATTATGGTCAGCCTCAAGGTGATGTGTGTCTAATCAACAGGGTTTTCGGTCTCTAAGCACTTTTAAAAAGGAACTTCATCGACTCAAATCTCTATTTGCAACAGTGCCCGAAACATACGGTGATGTTTTACCCTCAACGTCTTTCAATCAGATGGTTTGATTGGCTTTCTAGATATTCAAACAAACATTTGCTGTAACAGCCCTTTTTTCCAAAGCTTGGCTTGTTCTAGCTGCTCTGAAACAACATCAATTTTTTGGTCGATGCTTGATAAGAAGTCAGCAATTTTGGTTTGTTCTTCGAGGCAAGGAATAAGTATTTCTATTGAAGATAAATCCGAACTATTAATCGCAGGGTAACTTGTACCTGTACAACGATTCATAACTTCATCTAAGAACGTCTTTTCATGTAAAGCATAGTAGATAAATTTAGAATCCAATTTTGTACGAATTTGAGCATAGCCTGTTGAGGCAACATACTCACCACTTAAGTTGAAGTAATAATTATTCTGCTGATAAGGACGAACCATTTGAAACAGTACATCGCCTTTAGCTAATAATCTTTGTGCTCGACTTGGTGCATCCTGTAGCTCAATATGTTTTTGAAGTAACAGTCGCCCTTTTTCAACGCTTTCCAAATCAATATAAATAAAATTTTCAGGTAATTTTTTAGCTTTAGGATTAATTTCTACTACATCTTTAAGTTCCTTTTCCTCCCATTCCCCAAACTCACTACCATCATCCGCTTTGAAACGAATCTGCTGACTAAACAGCTTTTGCATCATGCCTTGTTTATATTGGCTCAGAAGGTGGAGTTTTTGCGAAAGCTGACTAATCTTTTCATCCACTGCTGAAAGAAAAGAGGCGATTTTGGTTTGTTCTTCTTTTGATGGGGCATTAATTCTAATAACTTTAAAATCGTCAAAATACAAACGTAATCTATCTGGCACTGTTGGGCTAAATCCTAAAAATTTGATAGAAAAATTAAATGTTGGCATTAATTTTGCATTTTGGTGAGAAGTATGAAACTCAGAGATATTTTTTGGTATGCAAAATCAACATATGCAAGATACTTTTATTGAAAAGCCATCTTCTGCTGCAAACGAAACACTTGAAGACTATACTTTACGTTATGCTCCATATAGTTTCCGTCGTTGGAGTCCTAAAGTCGTCGCAATTACGGCATTAGGAGGTATTGCATATCTGGCAGACTTTTCGATTGGTGCTAGCATTGGTATGACATATGGGACAACGAATGCCATTTTTTCTATTTTATTTGCTGCACTTATTATCTTTTTAACAGGTCTTCCATTAGCTTATTATGCAGCTCGCTATAATATCGATTTAGATCTGATTACGCGTGGTGCTGGTTTTGGATATTTTGGATCGGTACTGACGAGTATTATTTTTGCAAGTTTTACTTTTATTTTCTTCGCTCTCGAAGGTTCTATCATGGCTCAAGGCTTATTGCTTGGGCTCGGAATTCCTTTATGGATGGGCTATCTCATTTCTACTATTATGGTTATTCCATTGGTCATTTATGGGATGAAAGCCTTAAGTACTTTACAAGTTTGGACCACACCTATCTGGTTGATCTTAATGATTGGCCCTGTTGCTTATTTGATTTATCAAGAACCTGAGCTTGTAAGTCAATTCGCTGCTTATGCTGGAAATGGTGGTTTTGCAGCAATAGATGTGGCTGCAATTATGTTGGGTGCTGGAATTTGTCTATCTTTAATTATGCAAATTGGTGAACAAATTGATTACCTACGTTTTATGCCTGCAAAAACTAAAGAAAATAGCAAAGCGTGGTGGATAGCTGTTATTTCAGCGGGTCCAGGTTGGGTAATTCTAGGCGCAATCAAACAAATTATTGGTGCTTTCCTTGGTTTTTATTTGCTGACTAAAATTCCTGGGGTTGATAGCACGGAACCTGTACAACAGTTTAACGCAGCTTTCCATGATATGCTTCCAGGTTGGTTTGCACTTACTTTAGCGGTAATTTTGGTTGTTATTTCACAAATCAAGATTAATGTAACGAATGCATATTCGGGTTCATTGGCATGGACCAGTGCTTATACACGTATCAGCAAGCATTATCCAGGTCGTATTGTATTTGTATTGGTTAACCTTGCAATTGCTCTTGCGTTGATGGAAGGTAATATGTTCGCAGTGCTTGGTAAGATTTTAGGTTTTTATTCTAATTTTGCCATTGCATGGGTTGTGGTTGTAGCGACTGATATCACAGTGAATAAATACTTATTGAAACTCTCTCCAAAAGAACCAGAGTATCGCCGTGATATGCTTTATAATATAAACCCAGTAGGTATGGTGTCATTTCTTGTCGCTGCAGGAGTCTCCATTGCAACCTTTTTTGGCATGTTGGGTGAATTTCTAATGCCATATTCACCTTTAATTGCTCTGATTTTGGGCTTTGTTTTGACTCCAATCATGGGTTTAATTACGAAAGGAAAATATTATATTAAAGCTACAGATGATGGGGTAAAAGAACCACGTTATGATGCTACTGGGCTACCTATAGCAACAGTTTATCATTGTGTGTCATGTGATGAAGATTATGAAAGACCTGATATTATGTATTCACATAAGCACAAAGGTGTTATTTGTTCTCTATGTAAGACTTTGGAAAAATAAATGATTTTTCAGATATCTGCTTTTTAATAAGCTGAATTTCGATCAAATCAATAACCCTGATGATTTTGCATCAGGGTTTTTTAATATTGATTGGGGAAAACTCTATAAAAAGTGCGGGAAAATCTATTCTAATCCAAAGAGTGGATACAACATCCATCTCGAATAACCCGACAGCTGCTATTTTTGTCTTAAATGTCCTGACATCATTTAAATGAGAAATCATATTTTCTTGAAGTTTTCATTTGGAGTTTCTGAGCAATATATACGCTTAAATGTGGTGTATGTAGAAAAATTGGTGCAATAATTGCTTTGAACGTTGGGGTGGTGCATTTTGTGAAAGCGATTTATATTTTGAATCAATTTGGATCAAAAGCAGTCCTAAAACAAAGTCAAGCATGGAGAAAAAATGGAAATTTATACTCAACGATTAGAAGTAGTTACAGAAAATTGTGACTTTGATGTCATTGAGCTGACTTTCGATACGCGCCAAAAGAGCCGTTTTCGTGCAACTTTAAAAAATGGGGTGGATATTGGTGCAGATTTGCCGCGTACAGGCATTTTACGCAGTGGGTCATATATTTCGACGGAGAGCGGAAATATTCTTAAAGTTGAAGCGAAACCAGAAAAACTGATGAAAGTTTCGGCTCAGCAAGAATTTGATTTATTAAAAGCTGCATATCATCTCGGCAATCGTCATGTTCCCTTAATGTTGACGCCAACAGCATTATATTTCGAACCAGATCATGTACTGGCTGAAATGGTAGTGGGTTTGGGATTAAACGTTGCAGAGGTAGATCATCCTTTTGAACCTGAAAGCGGTGCCTATGCACAACATCAACATGATCATCGCTTAAGCCCAATCAAGACTTTACATCATGTCCATCACTAATCCATCGCAACTACTCAGCCTGTTGACCTTGTCATCAACTGCGTTACCGATTGGGGCATATTGTTATTCGCAAGGCGTGGAAAGTGCCATTGATCAAGGGCTGATTCATGATGAAGCCTCCAGCATGGCTTATTTTGAAGAAGTGCTGGAAATGCTCTTGGTTCGTTTTGAGTTACCTGTGCTGAAACGTTTAATGCAATACAGTGATGACGAAGAAAATTTTACTTACTGGGCAAATTTTTATCGCGCCAGTCGTGAGAGTAAAGAGTTACTGGCGGAATCGAAACAGTTGGCATTTTCTTTAAATGCATGGATTAGAGACGTATTAAAGCAACCCGTTAAAGTCAAAAAACAGCTGGGCTTTGTTCCAGTGTATGGAAGCCTGTGTGGCACCTTGGGGCTAAATCAATCCGAAGTACTTACAGCGTATACCTTTACCGTTTTAGAAAATCAGGTCTTGGCGGCAGTCAAAACCGTACCGCTTGGGCAGATGAGTGGTCAGCGTATTTTGTGGCATTTACATGCGCTTATTCCTGCAGCAATTGCGCGTGCACTGGAGCTGCAAGACACTGAAATCAGTAGTGCCTTACCGCAATATGCCATGCTGAGTATGCACCATGAGACCCAGTATTCAAGACTATTCAGATCATAATTTTAAGAGGAAAAAACATGTCACAACGTAGCCCATTACGTGTAGGAATTGGTGGACCAGTCGGGTCAGGTAAAACAGCGCTAACTTTGAATTTATGTCAGGCCTTGCGTGAAAAATATAATATGGCAGTCGTCACCAATGACATTTATACCAAAGAAGATTCAAACTTTTTAACCCGTAATGAAGCCATGTCTCCAGAGCGTATTGTTGGGGTAGAAACTGGCGGTTGCCCGCATACCGCCATCCGTGAAGATGCGTCTATTAACCTCGCGGCAATTGATGACTTGTGCGAAAAGTTCGATGGGCTTGAGCTGATTATTATTGAAAGTGGTGGGGATAATTTAGCGGCTACGTTTAGTCCAGAACTTTCAGATTTAACCCTGTATGTGATTGATGTGGCAGGGGGAGAAAAGATTCCACGTAAAGGTGGTCCGGGCATTACCAAATCTGATTTGTTGATTATCAATAAAACAGACTTGGCACCAATGGTCGGTGCAAATTTAAGTGTGATGGATCAAGATGCTAAACGTATGCGTGGTGATAAGCCGTTCTTGTTTAGCAATATGAAAACCAAAGAAGGTCTGGAAATTATTATTTCGTTCATTGAAAAACAAGGTCTATTCAAAGCGTAATTCGGGGAAACACAATGACTTATTTAAAAAGAACTTTAGCCACTTTCGCCGCAGCTTTTCCAATGTGGGCAATGGCACATCCTGGTCATGAACAACAGAATAGTTTTTTAACGGGCTTTATTCATCCCTTTACTGGAATTGATCACCTCACGATGGCGATCGCTTTTGGTGTGCTGCTGTGGTCAGCGGCTAATCGATGGAAAGTAGGCGGATTGTTGGGTTTAGTTATTGCCATGATTGCAGGTTTTAGCCTTGGGCAATTGCATGTGGTGTCTGCGAATATTGCTGAATACGGCATTGTTTTCTCCTTATCTGTTCTTGCCATTGCCCTATGGACCAAAGCCAATCAACTATTTGCAGTTGCGACCATGGTTTTAGCAAGTTTTCATGGCATGGCGCATGGTGCCGAATTGAATCATTCAGGTCATGTGATCGGTTTAGTCTTCGGCATGGTTGTTGCAATGTCTTGCATCTACGCAGGTGGATTGGGTTTAGGCGCTTTGGTACAAAAATATGTGCCACATGGTAAGAAAATTGTCGGTGGAATTGCTGCAGTTGTTGCATTGATTGGTTTGGCTTAATGATATTCAGGTCATTTTGATGAACAAGTTTCAGCACACCAGATTATTGGTATTCATCACGCAGAGGAAGCATGCAGGATTTAACCGTCAGTCGAACGCATGATGCCCAATTATGGTTTGCCAAGTTGGAACTCGGCTTTCAGGCTCAAAAAGAGCCTGAATGCACAGTGTTACATCACCGCAAACATTATGGTCCAGTGCGGGTACAAAAAATGCTTTGGCCTGAAAAAACAGGGGTTTGCCATGCCATTATTGTGCATCCCCCTGCGGGCATTGCGGGTGGGGATCACCTGACTTTTGATATGTCTGTCGGCCCGCAGGCACATGCCTTAGTGACCACCCCTGGCGCAGGTAAATGGTACAAAACCAATGGTAAAAAGGCCTATCAGCATATCAATATAAGTTTAAATGCTAATGCTATTTTTGAATGGTTGCCGCAAGAAACCATGCTGTTTAATGGTGCGAATGCGCATTCAGAAACCATCATCCATTTGGATCAGGCAGCCAGTTTTATTGGTTGGGACATGTTGGTGATTGGTCGCCAAGCACGTGAAGAGCAATTTAGTGATGGTGCCTATATCAACATGTTCAAACTGTTTCGTAATCAGACTTTGTTGGTTGCCGATACCTTAAGTTTTAAGGGAAATGACCGTTGGTTAAGTTCATGCCTAGGCATGCATGGTCAATCTGTGATGGGAAGTTTCTGGGCCGTGCCTCCCGTGCAATATCGTGCCAGTCTAGATTTAGAAGAGCATCTGGATTTAATCCGTGAACTGATGATGCGTATGGATGTACCCGTCACCTTAACGGTTTTGGATGATGTAGTTTGTGCGCGCTATTTGGGGAATGATGTTCGGCAATGTCATGATGCTTTTGCTGCTATCAGAGCTAGATTAAGACGCTATTGGTACGATCTGGATGAAGAATTTCCTCGTATTTGGAGAACATAAAGTGATTTTAGCCTGTAATTTCAAGACCAAATGACACAACGATTTTTGGTCATGCACGGCTCATGAGCGAAGCATCTCCACGTTTAAATAGGTAAAAGATATGGAATTAAATCCAACAGAAAAAGACAAACTTTTAATTTTTACCGCGGGCTTGGTTGCAGAGCGCCGTAAAGCACGTGGTTTAAAGCTGAATTATCCTGAAGCGATTGCGTATATTTCTGCTGCCTTGCTTGAAGGTGCACGCGATGGCATGAGCGTAAGCGAGTTGATGCACTACGGCACGACTTTACTCAGCCGCAATGATGTGATGGATGGCATTGCAGAAATGATTGTTGAAGTCCAAGTTGAAGCAACCTTTCCAGATGGCTCAAAACTGGTGACTGTACATCAACCGATTATGTAAAGAACTATAAGGAATAAAGATGATTCCAGGTGAAGTAATTACGCCAGATCGCGATATTGAGTTAAATGTTGGACGTGAAACCCTAAAAATAACGGTTGCGAACGCAGGGGATCGACCGATTCAAATTGGTTCGCATTTTCACTTTTATGAAGCCAATGATGCTTTGCAATTTGAGCGCGAGCGTGCCAAAGGCTACCGTTTGAATATTGCAGCGGGCACCGCAGTACGTTTTGAGCCGGGTCAGAGCCGAGATGTCGAATTGGTGGCACTAGCTGGAAAGCGTGAAGTGTATGGCTTTGCGGGTCGAGTGATGGGGAAACTTGACTAATTTAGGCTATCAAAATCTTTTTTAAGAATTTAGAGTAATCTATGATGAAAATGTCACGTCGTGCATATGCGGAAATGTTCGGACCAACCGTAGGGGATCGTGTTCGCTTGGCGGATACGGAACTTTTTATTGAAGTCGAACAAGACCTGACCACTTATGGTGAAGAAGTTAAATTCGGTGGCGGTAAAGTCATCCGAGATGGCATGGGGCAATCCCAATTATTGGCAGATGATGTTGCAGATACCGTCATTACCAATGCGCTCATTGTCGATTGGTGGGGCATTGTGAAAGCCGATGTCGGTTTAAAGAATGGTCGTATCTGGAAAATTGGTAAAGCAGGAAATCCAGATATACAACCCAATATTACCATTCCGTTGGGAGCTGCCACGGAAGTGATTGCGGGGGAAGGTCAAATTCTCACCGCAGGTGGCATTGACACACATATTCACTGGATTTGCCCGCAACAGGTAGAAACTGCACTCATGTCTGGTACAACCACCATGATTGGTGGCGGAACAGGTCCAGCAGCAGGGACATCTGCAACCACGGTTACACCGGGACCATGGCATATTGCGACCATGTTGCAAGCCATCGATGATTTACCCATGAATATTGGGCTATTGGGCAAAGGAAATTTGAGTTTGCCCGATCCTATCTGCGAACAGATTGAAGCAGGCGTCGTGGGTTTAAAGCTGCATGAAGACTGGGGTTCAACCCCTGCTGCCATCGATAACTGTTTAACGGTTGCCGATGAATACGATGTTCAGGTTGCCATTCATACCGATACTTTAAATGAAAGCGGATTCTTGGAAGAAACGCTGGCGGCATTTAAGCAACGCACCATTCACACCTATCATACCGAAGGTGCGGGTGGTGGACATGCCCCCGACATTTTAAAAGCCATTGGTCAAGCCAATGTGTTGCCATCTTCGACCAATCCCACCCGTCCTTATACCGTTAATACCATTGATGAGCATTTGGACATGCTGATGGTTTGTCATCATTTAGATCCTGCAATTTCAGAAGATGTTGCATTTGCCGAAAGTCGAATTCGTCGTGAAACCATTGCCGCCGAAGATATTTTGCAGGATTTGGGTGCAATTTCCATGATGTCGTCCGATTCACAGGCAATGGGGCGTGTGGGTGAAGTGATTATACGTACATGGCAAACGGCACATAAAATGAAAGTACAGCGTGGACCGCTGGAAGGTGATACGCCACATACCGATAATCAGCGGGTTAAACGTTATATTGCGAAATATACAATTAACCCTGCCATTACCCACGGTTTAAGTCATGAAGTCGGCTCGGTCGAAGAAGGCAAGCTGGCAGACTTGGTGCTGTGGAAACCTGCATTTTTTGGTGTTAAACCTGCCATGATTATTAAAGGCGGTATGATTGCAGCAGCGCCAATGGGTGACATCAATGCGTCCATTCCAACACCACAGCCTGTGCATTACCGTCCCATGTTTGGCGCAAATGCGCGCGGTGCACATAACACCTGTATTACCTTCTTGTCTCAGGCAGGAATTAACAATGGCGTAGCGGAAAAATTAGGTCTGAAGAAAATCATTTCTGCATGTAAAAACACGCGTAATATTTCCAAAGCTGACATGAAGCACAACACCTATACACCAGTGATGGAAGTTGATCCAGAAATTTACGAAGTACGGGCAGATGGCGTGCATTTAACTTGTGAGCCAGCAGAGGTATTACCAATGGCTCAGCGTTATTTTTTATTTTAAAGATTATCTTTTTAAGACCTAAAATATTCAGTCTGCGGATCATGTTTGGTGTGATGCAGACTTTAATGATTGATATTGTAAGAGTATTGTAGCTCTGATGATATTGGGCACTGTTGCAAATAGAGATTTGAGTCGATGATGTTTCCTTTAAAAAGTACTTAGAGACCGAAAACCCTGTTGATTAGACACACTTCACCCTGAGGCTGACCATAATAAAATGACGATGCTTGTCCTTTACGTAGTGCACGCATGACTTCAATACCTTTAATTGTGGCATAAGCCGTCTTCATAGATTTGAATCCTAATGTGGCCCTGATGATCCGCTTTAGCTTGCCATGATCACATTCAATCACGTTATTTTTATACTTAATCTGCCTGTGCTCAAGGTCTGGTGGACATTTACCTTCCCGTTTTAACCGTGATAAAGCACGTCCATATGTGGGTGCTTTATCCGTGTTGATCACTTGTGGAATTTGCCACTTCTTCACATTATTTAAAATTTTTCCAAGAAAACAATATGCTGATTTGGTATTACGTCTAGAAGAAAGATAAAAATCAATGGTATCGCCACGTTGATCGACTGCACGATACAGATAAGACCATCGTCCATTCACTTTTACATAGGTTTCATCAATATGCCACGAGCTCAGATCTGTAGGATTACGCCAATACCAGCGTAAACGTTTTTCTATTTCAGGAGCATAACGTTGAACCCAACGGTAAATAGTCGTGTGATCAACATTCACACCCCGTTCGGCCAGCATTTCCTGCAGTTCACGATAGCTAATGCCATATTTACAATACCAGCGCACAGCCCAAAGAATGATTTCGCCCTGAAAATGCCGACCATGGAAAGGATTCATATGCTGCACCTTTAGCTAAAACAGTCTTCAGCTTACCATTCGTGGTTAATTGCAACAGTGCCAGACTGAATGAGACATTAAGGACTTCAAAGTATAAAAAACAATAATACCTTTCCTCATAATTGCGCTGGTTGCTTATGCTACTATAAAACTGAGCCTTCTATTGCTCAATTTTTTATGCCCATTTTTCTTAACGATTACTCTAATTTTTATAAGGAAACGCACTGATGTGGTTAGCAATGCTAGCAGTAGTAGTAGTAGGTCTAGCAATCTTGGTTTGGAGTGCTGATGTTTTTATTGATGGTGCCGTCGCTTTAGCTAATAAGCTGAATGTACCCAGCTTTTTGATTGGTGTCATCATTCTAGGTGTAGGCACTTCAGCACCAGAGATGATAGTGTCCATGTTAGCTGCTTTAGAAGGTAGCCCTGGGCTGGCATTGGGTAATGCTTATGGTTCTAACATTGTTAATATCGCCTTAGTATTAGGCGCAACGGTATTAATAAGTCCAATTATTATCCGAAAAAGTATTATCAATCGTGATATGCCTTTACTACTGTTGGTGACGGCAGTAGCTGCTTGGCAATTAAGCGATGGTGTCTTAGGTAATACCGACGGTATAGTATTGATAGTGCTTCTAGTCGTTGTCTTAGGCATACAAATCATCTTGAGCATGCGTGAAGGCAACCACGAACATGAAGACGATACTGTAGAAGAAACTGCAAAGGCTGAACACAGTATGGCACAAGGTTTAGGTAGGTTATTTCTTGGTTTGTTCGTATTAATACTAAGCTCGCGCGCTATCGTTTGGGGCGCTACTGAACTTGCTACTTTATGGGGCTTGAGTGAGCTTATCATTGGTCTCACTATCGTCGCTATCGGTACGTCACTGCCTGAATTAGTTTCGAGCTTGTCGGCCGCACGTAAAGGTGAGCATGATATGGCTTTGGGTAATATTATAGGCTCTAACGTTTTTAATACTTTAGGAGTCGTAGGTATAGCAGCACTCATTGCGCCTATTACTCCGAGTAGCATTATTCTGTCGCGTGATATATTAGCGATGAGTCTCTTAACCTTACTACTGTTTGTGATGTGTCTATTTGCATTTAAAACCAAGCGTGTATTCGGTCGTACTTCTGGCACTACTTTAGTACTATTTTTCGTCGGCTATACTGTCTGGTTAATTCAGACGGTCAGTCTGTAGCAAGTTACTAATAATGGCACTGTTGCAAATAACCACGAATGGTAAGCTGAAGACTGTTTTAGCTAAAGGTGCAGCATATGAATCCTTTCCATGGTCGGCATTTTCAGGGCGAAATCATTCTTTGGGCTGTGCGCTGGTATTGTAAATATGGCATTAGCTATCGTGAACTGCAGGAAATGCTGGCCGAACGGGGGGTGAATGTTGATCACACGACTATTTACCGTTGGGTTCAACGTTATACGAATCTAAAAATGGGAGCCTATAGCTCCCATTTTTATTGTTAAACGTTGAATCCTATATGTTTTCCTGTTGGAAGCTCTACATCAATACGGAGCTTCCCACCCATTGCCTCAACATACTTTTTCATGGTTGAAATCTTAAGATCATTGCCACGATTTTCTATTGCTGAAAGCGATGGCTGTTTTATTCCCAAAGTTTCAGCAAGCTCTTTTTGAGAAATTTCGAGTTCTTCACGAATAAGATGAAGCTGATTTTCTAGCAGTAATTCATCAGCCATTTTTTGAATACGGGCTTGGCTCTCTGGAGAGCGGCTAGCTAACAATTCTTGCAGAGTCTTAGCCATTAGATTTATCTCCTAATGTTGAGAGATGAAGTTCATATTGTTGATCTGCAATCGCTAGCATCTCTGTATAGAATCGCTTTTTACCACCTTTATCACCAATACACAGCACAATGGCCTATCGTAATGGATCAAATGCAAAAAAAGCTCGGAGTGGTTTACCACGATGTTGAACACGAAGCTCTTTCATATTGGTAAATTTAGAGTCATACACGGTATCTACTAAAGGGCGGCCTAAGCTCGGTCCCTGTTGTTGCAGAACAACCAAAGCAGCTAAAACCTTCTCTTGTGTTGATTCATCTTGCTGTTCAAGCCATTCATTAAATAGATCTGTCGTAATGACTGTCCACATACCACAATCAAAATATAGATTATAGTCTATATTTTAGGGGCATTATGTTTGTTTTGCAAATGAGAAAGGATAGGCAATAAAAAACCCCGGTATCCTGCCGGGGTTTTTTATATATGAGTAGTTAATGCTAGGATAATTAAAGCAAAACATACCAGAATAATTTGGTCATGAATTTTATAAAAATAGATAGAAGGAAAACGTGAGCATGAAAATTCAGTCTTATATTTTAGTATTCAGTTTGTTTTTTCTAAATGGCTGTTTTTTCGATACTAATGAAATTAATAACAGCAATATCGATCCGTCAGTATCCACTGAAAATACTAATATCAAACCTCTAAAAAGTGACTATAAGCAATTTTTTATTTTAGCTAAAAATGTAAGGTTTGATCCAAATTTAGCTCAACTAGAAGCAATCTTTCAAGGAAATTTAACTCTTCATAATAATTGTTTATCCATCATAGTAAGAGGTGATAGAGAAACTATGCATACTCTAGTCATACCTAAACAATATGAGGTCTTTTTCGATAATCAGAATAAGGTGATAGGTCTAAAAAATATTAAATCAAAAGAGCTTTATAGATTAGGTGAGTCTTTACAATTTTCAGGAATAGCTTTTTATGATGAAAAAATGAAGTTAGGTGAAAAGCTACCTGATTACTGTGCACCAAGACTCGCTTTACCTGGGAGCATTGAAAAATTTAAAAAATAACTTATCCGTCATTTTAATTCTACAGGCTAAATATTACTTCATAAAGAACGAGGCTTAGTCCTCGTTCTTTATGGATGATTTTTCAAATCATTCAACATAGCCTCACGCAGAATTTTGTTCATTCGTGTCTGATAGCCTTTACCTTGAGCCTTTAACCACTGCATAACATCGGCATCAATGCGAACAGTTGTCACTTGTTTAGTTGGCTTATAAAACGGATTTTGAACTGCATTTTTCCAAAAGCTTTTATCAAGTTCAGGAATATCCGAAAAGTCTATTTCACTGTCTGGGCGTTTAGCTAAAGCCTCAAGTCTTGTCTTTTGTTCTTCAGATAAAACAGGAGGGTTATTCAAATCCACTTTGTAAGTAACGGTTTTGTTCATACTGTTTCCTCTCTTTTTTCTCTGCCTGTCGTGCTGAAATAATACGGATATGATCAATCCCATTATGATCTTGCACAGTATGGGCTACTAATAAAACTGTCTTCCCGTGTACGAGACCTATCGCTTGCCAACGATATTCACCATTCTCAAAGCGATCCTGTTTGAAGACGGCATGAGCATCATAAAAAACCAATGTTGCATCTTCAAAAGCTACACCATGTTTTTTGAGGTTTGTATCTGCTTTATGCTCATCCCATGAAAACTCAATTTCCATAGTTGCATCGCTTTTTGTTAATATAAAAATGTTAATACAAAATTGTAAATTTTGCAAAGTTGTTCCATTTTCTATTGGCAAAATCTTACAGAATCGAACATAAAAAAGCCGACTTGTTTCAAAATCGGCTTTTTGGGCATTTTTTGGCTAGAGCTAAATTTTTAAATCTTTGATATTTACATTAATATACAAGTGTATTGCATATAATCGCCATTATGTTAAATGGACAATTAATAATTGAATATTTCACCTTTTTTTTTAATTAGTAGCTAAAATTACTTTATAATTTAAACTTATAAGGTATTTAAAGTGAAAAGTCCTCTTTCTAAAATATTTCTACTAAATATTCTCATAATGGCTGGTAGTGTTGCGTATGCCATTGAAGTTAAGCCATTCAAATTTATAAAAAATAATGAAGGTTATCCAGAAAATATTGGTTTATATAAAATAACAAATAAATACAGTGAGTTATATGTAAAACAGTATCCATTTTCTATTGAGAACAATAATAGAAATGCTGGTTTTATTAGTGAGATCGACCCACAATGTGAAATCTTAGAAAAGATATATAAGCAACAGCAGAATACTTATGTTGTAACAAGTACATGTGGCGCATGGTTTGGTATGAGTAGCCCAGAAAGCCATTATTTTATATATGAGTTTAACGATCTAGCAAAATTAATTAAATCTGAAACTATTGAATTCAAAGAGTCATTAGATATTACTATTTCAGAGCTTAATTCAGGTATAAAAATAACATCAAGCCAAAGTCCTAAAACTGGGAAAAAATATGATTATGAATACAAAAATGGGAGCTTATATGACTTCTCAACATCTATGAATAGAAATTTAGTTTCAAAAGAAAATGATAGAATCTGTAAGGGATTCTATGATCAAGTTTATACTCAATTTAAGTATTCTTATGTACCTGGTATGACTAATCTTTTTGAAATTTTACCTAGACATGCTTATTCATGGGTTCCAAACAAAATAAAATCTAGTGAAGAATTATCAGATAAATTAGCCAATGATTTAAAAGGGAAAGATCTAACACAACGTAGAAATGTTCCTTATTCAAGATTTAAACAAGACTATTGTTCTTAACTAAACTTAAGTATTCCTAAAATTAATATAATAGGTGCTATGCAAAGTCAAAATGTTAGAACCCATTCAAAATGGGAGCTATAAGCTCCCATTTTTAGTCTTTAATACGCTTTTTAGCTTCGTCATAAACTATGCTATCAGCTCGTTTCCCGACTGTGATGAGCAAGATAACTACCTGATCATCTTTAAATTGATAGACAAATCTGACACCAGCTTTTAATAATTTAATTTTATAGCAACCTGCAAGATTGCCTCTCAGCATATTCTTTGGAATATGTGGCTGCTCTATGACTTTGGCTAGTTACTTCTTAAATTGATCTCGTATAGCAACAGGGAGTTTTTCCCATTTGTGTGTCCTTACCCATTTAACCCATTTAAAATTATTAAATTAAAAAATAAATTGAACAACAGAAATAATATAAGTATATTTCTGGAAATTAGCTTTAAAGAGACTAAGTAGGTGAAAAGACTATTAAAAATTACATTAATCAGCGTAATGGTTCTTAATGCTCAAAATATATTTGCAAAAATAATTATAGATAATGCAAATTATCAATCTAAAATTATAAAATTAAATAGTACAAAGAATCCCAAAATAACAAGAGCTTGGGTAGAAACCGAGTTTAAAGAGGAGAAGAATAGGTCAACAGTTCTATATGAGATAGATTGCGAACAAGAAAAATTCCGAAGACTAGGAGGAGTTATGTACAAAGAAGTAACAGGTGATCCAATAGCTATGGAACCTACAAAAGAAGAATATATAATTCCAAATACAAATCTAGATACGCTTAAAAGGGAGGTATGTACAGGAAAATATTAGAAAAACTTGAGAGATTTGGGGGATCAGAGAATTATTGTAGTTATCCTGATCTAAATGACAATTCAAGAGTAAAGATAGAAAAAATTTGTTATTTAATTTAGGGCGGCACTGTCACACGAGGGTGTAAATAATTCTGTGTAAATACAGTTTTATTTACAGTCTCTAAAGCTCCCTTTTTATAGCCTCATAAAAATGGGAGCCTTCGAACTGCACCCCTTAAGCTCCCACTTTTTAAGGCACTGTTGCAAATAGGCTGACATGATAAGCTAAATATCTTATTTATTTCGAGATACAGCAGATGAATCCCTTCCACGGTCGGCACTTTCAAGGTGAAATCATTCTTTGGGCTGTTCGTTGGTATTGTAAATATGGCATCAGCTATCGTGAACTTAAAGAAATGCTCGCTGAACGAGGCATAAATGTGGATCACAGTACAATTTATCGTTGGGTTCAGCGTTATGCTCCAGAAATGGAAAAACGGTTACGCTGGTATTGGCGTAACCCTACAGATTTACATTCATGGCATATGGATGAGACTTATATCAAAGTGAAGGGGCGATGGACTTACCTGTATCGTGCAGTTGATCAACGTGGTCATACGATTGACTTTTACCTTTCCGCTAGACGGAACAGTAAATCAGCCTATTGTTTTTTAGGAAAGATCTTCAATACGGTGAAAAAATGGCAAATTCCACGGGTCATCAATACAGATAAAGCAGCGACCTATGGCCATGCTTTATCACGGTTAAAGCGAGAAGGAAAATGTCCAGTAGATATTGAGCACAGGCAGATTAAGTATAAAAATAATGTCATTGAATGTGATCATGGTAAGTTAAAGCGAATCATCAGGGCCACATTAGGATTCAAATCTATGAAGACGGCTTATGCCACAATTAAAGGTATTGAAGTCATGCGTGCACTACGTAAAGGACAAGCATCGTCATTTTATTATGGTCAGCCTCAGGGTGAAGTGTGTCTAATCAACAGGGTTTTCGGTTTCTAAGCACTTTTTAAAGGGAACATCATCGACTCAAATCTCTATTTGCAACAGTGCCGAATGAAATTCTACGTAAAGCAGCCGTTTTTTTTGCTCAGGCGGAGTTCTGTTAGCGGCAGTGTAAAAATGACCTCCCTTGGTGACATATTCAGCTCCTACAAAATTCAATAGTAGCTGAAGATCGACTTCATGCGACAAAACCGAAATATTGCCTCAAATAATTAAGGTTCGGTTACTAGGTCTGTAAAACAAACCCATTGCAGAAGAGTATTTAACTATCACTGATTTTTGTTACTTAATACAGATTTTAACAGTGGTTACTTTTTTGGTTACTACAATGTGGAATATCAAAATAATATATATAAAAAACATATATATAAATATTTATATGATGCGTAATATACGCATCATACATAAAGCGTTCTATTTTGATATAATTGATCCAATCAACCCATTGTTAGGTTTCATTTAAATTCCATGAGTCTTACTGAAATTAAAGTTCGCCAAGCTCATTGTAAGGAAAAAACCAGTTTTTTATCCGATGAAGATGGGCTTAGCCTGAAGATTGAGCCGAGTGGAAGAAAATCTTGGTGCTATCGCTATACAGATCCACAAACTAAAAAACGTCGACGCATTCAGTTAGGTCTTTATCCTGATTTATCGCTGAAAAAGGCACGACAAGTCAGAGATGACTTTAAAGACAATGATTTCTGTTTTGAACAAGATACTGCCTCTAATGTCATCACCTTTGGTAAGGTCGGGGAGGAGTGGTTACAGTTCAAACTGAAAAATGCCTTCAACGATCTACCCCGCTGTGGTGTACTACAGTTAGCAGAAAGATGCTTACAGCAAGATATTTATCCAGACCTTCAGGATCTACCTTTTCAAAACATCAAGCGTTATGACCTGGTTTCAGTAATCAAAAAAATAGAGGGACGCCAAGTAAAAGAACCTGTCAAGAAAGCTTGTAGTTATTTGAACCAAATTTATGACTACGCTGTAGCGATGGGTTATTGTGAATTCAACATCGCGCATGGTTTAAATAAAATCGCCATTAACAGTAAAATCAAGAAAAATTATCCGTATTTGAAAGCGGAGGATATATCTGATTTTAAGTATAAATTACAAAAATTGGATGCCCATCCGATTATTAAAAAAGCACTGATGTTTAAATTATATACTGGAGTGCGAGGGGCTGAATTGTTATTGTCTGAGCCTCATCATTTTGATTTAAATGAAAAAATATGGAAAATACCTGCCTTGCATATTAAACAGTTTCGACGAAAAGTCATATTAGGCCATGAGATTCCAGATTTTGTAGTTCCACTTTCAAATCAGGCTTTAGAGATTTTGAAAGACGTCATGCAGTGGTCATACGGTGAAAAATACCTTTTTGCTAGCCCTCGCAAACACAATCAACCGATTCATTTTAATACTCTAAATATGGCCATACGTAAGATGGGGTATGGCAAACATCAACTATCTTCTCATGGACTACGTTCTACTTTTAGTACCATTTTGAATGACTCAGGTTTGTTCCAAGATAATTGGATTGAGGCACAACTTTCACATATTGATAAAAACCGTACCCGTGCCAGCTATAATCACGCTGACTATTTAGCTCAACGGACTGAAATGATGCAGTGGTGGGGTGATTATTTAAGTACTAGTAAGTGAAAATCGTACTGAACCGTACCGGGTTTGTCGGAGACTTTTTTATTTAAGTTAGGCCACCTGACCTAACGGGTTAATCTTATCATAGTACATTGCTTCAAACTCAAAAGGCGATACATAACCCAGTGCACTGTGTACACACTTTTTATTGAACCAATCTACCCAGTTTAGTGTCGCAAGTTGTACATCCGCTAAACCTTGCCAATCTGCTTTTAAATATTCAATCACCTCTGTTTTGTATAAGCCATTCACCGTTTCAGCCAAAGCATTATCATATGAATTACCGGTTGTACCTGTCAACGGCATTTTAAAATTGACCCCTTTTACCTTAAAAATGGCGAAGTAAAATTGACCCCTTTGATCTCGTATTAAGTTTCAACCTGCGGCTGAATCCCAATTCTTTTTTTATCCTTCAAACGATAACTCTCACCCGATATCTGTACCACATGACAGTGATGTAATAGCCGATCTAACATCGCAGCGGTCAACGTAACATCATCCGCAAATGACTTAGACCATTGGCTAAAGGGTAAGTTACTCGTCAATATCGTACTGCCTTTTTCATAACGCTTGGCAATCACGTTAAAGAACAGATTCGCTTCTTCACGTCCAAACGGTAAATAACCAATTTCATCGATAATCAGTAACTTTGGTCCCAGTACCGCACGTTGCATATAGGTTTTCAGTTTACCTTGCTGGTAGGCTGTACTTAGTTGCAGCATGAGATCGGCGGCGGTAATGAACTTGATCTTAATGTTGTTCATGATGGCCTTATAGCCTAATGCCATAGATAAGTGCGTTTTTCCTACTCCGCTAGCCCCGAGAAACACCACATTTTCTGCTCTAGTAATAAAGCTCAGATTGAACAGTTCAATCACCTGTGATTTAGGGGCCCCTAGGGCATAATTAAAATCATAGTCTTCCAGGGTTTTGACTTGAGGCAGGCCTGAGAGTTTCATCAGTACCTGCTGACTGCGCTGTTGCCTGGCAGCATATTCATGCGTCAAGATCGCTTCAACAAAGTCGGCATAACTTCCATCCTGACCTAATGTTTGTTGTGCATGATGTGACCATTGTGATGCGATGGCAGGCAGATTGAGCTTTTGGCAAAGCTGCTCTATGCGGTCGTATTGCAGATTCATCAGGAAACTCCCAGCAACTGGTCATATACAGATAAGGGATGCTGCAAACTCTCGTAGGGCATGACATGCTGTGCTGCTGCAACAGGTACAGTGCTGGAACCTGTATCTGATTGCGGTAATGGCGTAAATTTTTGCTGCTCCTGTTGCAGTCGAACAGCCGGTTTTTCTTGCGTGGTGGCATGAATCCGCTGATTGGCGGTTTCATGCAGCCACCGGCCAATGTGGGCATTGGCGACATCAACATCTAACAGTAAACCCGAAGTCTTCAGGCTTGCTTTCAATGGCACAATAAAGCTTGATTTGAGGTATCCATTAAAGCGTTCAACTTTGCCTTTGGTCTGTGCACGGTAGGGCTTACATACGCGAGGACGAAAGCTGTATTTCTTGGCGCAGTCGAGCAGTTTGGGATTCCATTTATGCTGCCCCTCCTGATAGGCATCCCGTTCAATCATGATCGTTTTAGCGTTATCAAACAGGATTTCTTGAGGTACTCCTGCAAAGAACTGAAATGCATTTTCTAGACCATCGATCCATGCATCGGTACGTTCATGATCATAAAATTTCACGAAAGTCGCTCTGGAATACCCTAATGTTGCGACAAAGGCTTTTAAAGTCGTGTTGTTGCGTCGAATCGTGGTGAAATCCACCTGCATTTGTTGGCCAGGTTGGGTTTCAAAACGAATGATCGGTTCCGGTTTGGCAACTGGTTTTAATGTTGCAAGATATTCCCTCAATATCCTGATCTTTCCTGGATATCCCAACCTTAAAATTTCCTGGTAGAGCACAACAGCAGGAATCCATTCAGGATGAGCTGCATTTACACGTTGGAGTAAATAGGGTTTATATGGGTCAAGGATACTTATTCTAGGCTGTATACGCTGATACTGAGGTGTGGTGTTTTGCCGTAAATATTTACGTACGGTATTTCTGGACACCCCCAGTTGACGACTAATGGCTTTAATAGATTTACCTTGTTGATGAAGTATTTGGATTGTCACTGCTTGCTCCAAAGTTAACATGTTGAGCAGTCCAAAATGACCGCTATATTAACCAAGGGGGTCAGTTTTTAAATGCCATTAGGGGGTCATTTTTACACTGCCGCTAACATACCGACTGAAGCTCGTAAATTTGCTGCTTCTAAACGATTGGTATAACGAATGGAAAGATATTGCACACCTCTGTCGGAATGGTGAATCACGTTCTTTGGCATGCCTCGATCATGCAATGCTTGCTCCAATGCATCGAGCACCATGTCTGTATTCATACGTGTTGATACTTTCCATCCAACAATTGCTCGTGAGAGCACATCAATAATAAAGGCGGTATAGACCCAGCCTGAATGAGTTTGAATATACGGGTGAGTAGACCAAAGGAATCTCACCCTTAGCCCCTCGCAGAACCGGACGTGAACCTCTCAGCTCATCCGGCTCCCATTTTCCAGTGCACAAAGGCATTTGGAAAATAACGCGCAAGTCGCCCTAAGGCATATCTAGCCCGTCTTTTGTGACGGGCCAAGTTTTTATACTTACGCCTCATCCAGCGTATAAGATAAGCATTCATATGCTGCCAGAGCGCTGACAGCCCTGAACCATAGAAACGACCATAGTACTGCTGCCAACCTTGAAGAATTGGATTAAATAGGCTTTGTTGCACAAAGATTTCATAACTATATGATTTTAAAAGTTTTGATTATTTTTTAATCCAAAATTAAATTTATTTAAATCTGATGCTTACATATTTATGCAACAAAGCCGATTAAATATTGCAGATAAATCACTTAATTCGCGATTACACATCAGATGTAGATGCCATCTCCGAATAGTCTGCCGCATTGCTTTGATAATTTGGCGATCAAAACGTGGATTAAATAGCGTTCTCTGGTGAAGTTCCAAATCCTTTAATACTCTTAGACCTAAGTACCGAGCTATTTTCATGTCGATTGCTTCATGTAACAGTATTTTTTCAAGTTTTTGATCATTTCCACGACTAAATTTAACTAGCCAATGCTTTGCCGCGAGTTGATCTGGAAGACTGTGATCTAAATAAAAGAAACCATCATATCCTTGTGTTAGTAATAATTTAGGCCATTCACCTTGAACACCTGATGAACCAGCAACAAATAAACCATATGATGCAAGTGACTCAATGAAATCTTCTTTCCTCTCAATAATTTCGCTTAGGCTAAATCCACGAGGTTTCACAGTTGGAAAATGATCTTGAATCCAGTCATAAGCTTCTTTAATTAGTAGATTACCAATAGGATTACCTGCCCCAGATTTCAGTAGGGGCCAATCAGCTTGTTCTTCTGCATTAATTGAAAAACCCAGCTGATTTAAAAGCCCTTTTCGCCCATAGCCTTGAAGTAGCAAGTCCATGAGAAATGCTGACCATTGGTTTTCTAAGTTGTTTTGTACATTGACTAGAAATTGGAATGATAGAGGGTAATGCTCCCTAAAATTAACTGAGTTTAAAAGGGCTTTGTTGCATAAATATGTAGACATCTGATTTAAATAGATTTAATTTTAGATCAAAAAATAATCAAAACTTTTAAAATCATATAGTTATAAAATCTTTGTGTAACAAAGCCATCGTGTAGCAAAGAGGGTTAATTAGAGTTTTTTAAAAGCACTTTTAAATGTGCTTTTATCTGTGCTATACTCCTATTGTTGAATAGGAGTACCTATGAATTCTGATGCTATCTGGACTGAAACTGAAGAATCTCGTTTAAAACGAGAGGATGAAGTTCGTATGCAGGAACTCAGACGTCTATTTGATTTAATGGATGAAAGAGAGCACCAACAAATTCAAGCCAAAGAGTTAGAAGAAGCTCTTAATGTTCTTTCTTGGGTTGATGTAGTACGTGCATTAGAAAGTTGCCTAGATTGTATAGTTCCCCAAAGACGGGAAATGCGATCACAATCTATAGACCGTATTGAGCAACATCGTAAATGGTTAAAGGCATTTCGTTCAGCGATGTCTTACCTTGCGAAGATGCTGCTAGTTACTGATGCCTCCTTACTTATCAGAATGAGATCCACATTGGACCGGTATGCTGAAATTAGCTACCCGAATCTACTCGTAATGATTCAACCCAAACTCCAAACACTAAATTCTATAGAGGCTTAACTATGACTCAATTAATCCATGCACGAATGACTGCAAGTATTACTGAACTCAAAAAGAGTCCGATGGATACAGTGCTCGCAGGAAAAGGTGAACCTGTAGCAATCCTCAATCGTAATACACCAGCGTTTTACTGTGTTCCTGCTGATCTATATGAAACGATGATGGAGCAACTAGAAGACTTGGAACTGAATAAGATTGCAGATGCTCGTGCGAATCAGAAACGCATTCGAGTAAATATTGATGACCTATAAGTTAGACTTTTTAGAAGAAGCATTAGCAGAATGGAATAAGCTTAATCCAAGTATTAAGCAGCCATTGAAGAAGAAGTTGATCAAGGTTTTGGAGAATCCTCGCATTCCCAAAAACAAGTTGTCAGGACATCCTAACCGCTACAAGATCAAACTTCGTAGTATTGGTTATCGTCTGGTTTATGAAGTCGTTGATGATGAGGTAGTTGTCATCGTGATTGCTGTAGGCAGACGTGAAAACAATGCCGTCTATGATGATGCCAACTCTCGTCATTCATAAATGATGTAATGCCTATAAGCAGATAGTGTCTATGAAAACACTCATGTTTATGGGCATTTTTGATGTAGATAATCTTTGATTAGATAGTAGTAAATTACAACTATTGTGAAATCAATAAACAACTATTGTGAAACCAAAACGAAATCAATTTATAGGTAAGACATTTACTTCACACAAAGCAGTTGATCCCACTTAAAGTAGTTCTGTGTTAGCCGATTTCGTGACATATTCCATGTTCTGTTCGGCATTAAACTCGCGCCCAAGGCAATCTTGGTTTTGCCATACTTAAGATGAATCGCTTCAAGGGAATCCATCAAAGCATCACTGATCTCGATATGCTTCATGTCGGTAAACATGTCATACACATGGCTTGCCTTTGGTTCGAGACACGTCAGAATCACGCCACATTTCTTGAATGCTATATCCTTTGCATACAGGCCATCAATCATCGCTGTAGCGAGTTTAGAGAGCACCAACAGGTTGTCGGTAGGTTCTGGTAAAGCCAAGGATAAAGACTTGTTGTAGAAGGGCTTTGAGCTATCAAATGGGTTTGATTGTACGAAACCAATCAAACAACCACACAACAGATTATCATCTCTCAGTCTGCTAATCGCATCCATGACATACAATGACATGGCTTCTTTAAGATCATCAATGTGGTAGATGCGTTGACCAAAAGAACGACTAGCAATGATTTGCTTCTTTGCAGGTGGCGTATGTTCCAGTTCAATGCAAGCAATTCCATGAAGTTCCAATAAGGTTCTGTGCATCACTACAGAAAATTGGTCCCTGATCATCAGAGGGGAAGCCAAGACAAAATCCATAACTGAATGAATCCCCAAGCTGTTGAGCTTCTTGGAATGCTTTCGGCCTACGCCCCAGATTTCACCAACATCTATGGCTTGATGCAGAGTTTCAGCAGAGCATGGATCCATTGAAACCAAGTTGCAAACACCATTGAAGTAAGCGTTCTTCTTGGCAATATGGTTCGCTAGTTTCGCTTCAGTCTTTGAGCGTCCAATGCCAATACATACAGGTAAACCAAGCCAAGAAAACACACGCTGACGAATCTGATGGGCATATTCAGTCAAGTCGTAATTCCCTGAATGAGCTGTCAGATCCAGAAAGCACTCATCAATTGAGTAAATCTCCTGCTCTTTGTGAGATACGAAATCGGACAGTATTTTCATGAATCTGCGAGACATCTCTGCATACAGTGCATAGTTGCTCGATAGCACCTGCACCTGATGCTGCTCTACGATGTCCTTGATCTGAAAGAGAGGAA
Organism: Acinetobacter sp. PW68; assembly: GCF_020982655.1. Taxonomy (NCBI): domain Bacteria; kingdom Pseudomonadati; phylum Pseudomonadota; class Gammaproteobacteria; order Moraxellales; family Moraxellaceae; genus Acinetobacter; species Acinetobacter sp. PW68. Next base: position 27,312 of record NZ_JAHZSX010000002.1, read on the forward strand.
CACCCATCTTAATGCCCAAGTCCTTGGCTTCCTGAGATCGAGCTACAGCACAGCCATCATTGTTGGATAGCACAATGACAGGCTTATTGTTCAAACTTGGGTTAAAGATGCGTTCACAACTGACATAGCAGTTGTTGATGTCTACTAAAGCGTAGATCTTCTGATGAGATGCTTGCATGAGCATGAAACCAATAAAGTATTAACGCTTTCTGAATGGCTTGATGACAAAAGTCACTACACCCCAAATCACCATTTCCTGCCCATCCTTTAGATGAATGTCAGAATACTCAGGGTTCTCTGCTTTAAGCCAATGGTTATGATCACCTTCAATCATGAGACGTTTCACGGTGAACTCATCGTCGATCAGTGCAATCACGATGTCTTCATGCTTGGCTTCAATGCTCCGGTCTACAATCAGTTCATCGTCAATCTCAATACCTGCATCTCTCATGGAAAGTGAAGCTACTTTCACAACGAAAGTTGCAGCTTCATTTTTGATGAGGTGCTCATTCATGTCCAAAGTTTTGTCGACATAGTCTTGGGCAGGAGAAGGGAAGCCAGCAGCAACCTTTTCTGAAGCCAAGGGAATGTGCATCGAGATAGACGGATCTACAAGTGTAATTGAGGCTATATCATTGAACCTGGCTTCCTTGGATTTAACCAGGTAATTCTTGATCTCGATGACACGAGATTGCGGCACACGAATTACCTTTGTAGGTTCATCATAATTTGCCTTACGACCAGCACCTTCCCGAGATCCGCCATGATTACTTTTCATCTGATGCCCCCCATTATTTGATTAAGTTACAAAATCAAATATATGACTGGATGTGTTACAGATTCAAGACTATTTCGATGAATGGTGAATAAACCTTATGGTTCCCATAAAGGCTACTGCAAACTTTCCCGCATTATCGCCACCTCACTGGAGGTGTACGACAAGTAATGTCATTTGCATGCTTACGCATGCATAGATAATTGGTTACTATTCAATTAACAAATATTAGATAAGCTATTCATTGCAGGTTGACTTTATGGCTCGTGCTCCAAAGCAAACCAAACAAGAACCATTAGAAGTCGTATTGTGGAAACAGCAGACAAGCTGCGCAAGAATATTGATGCAGCCGAATACAAGCATGTTGTTGTCAACGGCATTCTAAAATTGACCCCTTTGACCTCGTATTAAGTTTCAACCTGTGGCTGATTTCCTATTCTTTTTTATCCTTCAAACGATAACTCTCACCCGATATTTTTACCACATGAGAGTGATGCAATAACCGATCTAACATCGCAGCAGTCAATGGTCAAAGCGTTGAACAAGCTTTTGCTCAGTTTTGGGATGTGGAGAAAGAAAAGGCGCTGAATGAGCTGTGTCAAAAAGAAGCCATCAAACCAGAGGTATTCAAAACGGTGCTCCAGACTGGAGCAATGCTGTACGCCATAATCAATTCTATCGCCCAGTAAAGCAACAGACTTCCATTCATTTAGATGCTGATGTACTTGCATGGTTTAAAGCTCAAGGCAAAGGTTATCAGTATTACTCTGAGCGGCTTTGTTGCATAAATATGTAAGCATCTGATTTAAATAAATTTAATTTTGGATCAAAAAATAATCAAAACTTTTAAAATCATATAGTTATGAAATCTTTGTGCAACAAAGCCCCTTGTTTGCCTTGAGGTTCTGCATACCATTGTGTTTTTGGATCGAACCAAATGGCAATATTCCCACGATTAATGAGAGCTCGGTTATATGCGGGCCAATTGGTTGTGCGGTAGATTTTGTGTGTAGGCTTATTCATTTGGAAATTATATTGCCGAAGAAGTCCTAAGAACAGCTTTGTGCAACAAAGCCATCTATTGGTAAAATTTATAGAAAATTTAGTCGAATGATAAATAAAATGAATAAGTTTGAAAAATATAAGTAATAATAAGAATCAAAGAAATTGTATAGTATTTAATGATTTATGATAAAAGTCCTCTAAGAGTAATAGAATGCGAAAAATTACTATATTGTCACCATCTGGTTTATTGCCGACAGAAGCAGTAGCAATTAACGAAATAGAGAATGCAATGCCTGATACATGGAGAGGATATGCATCTTTTTTCGTAAATGATGGTAAAAAGCGAGGAATGGAAATAGATTTACTCTTAGTTACTGCAGATAGACTTATCTTATGTGAATTAAAAAACTGGGCTGGGAATATTGAATCAGACGGAAAAGTGTGGAATCAGATTATAAATGGAAGGGTCATTAATCAACATCCATCTCCAGTAGGAACAAAACGAACACATGCAGAAAGATTACAGCAACTCCTAACTAAAGAATTACAAAGAGAGTGGGGGTGTTGGTACAACATTAACTGTATGGTAATAATGACAGGAAGTGCAAATTTTGAACTTAAGTCAAGTGAGAAATATTCTGTTGTAACGTTAGAAGATTTTATTAAAATAGTTAAACTACCAAAAGTTTATGAAGAAAAATTACCTGACTTAAAATTAGGAAAAGATTTTTATTCTAAATATAATAGGCCTAATAGTGCAAATAGCATACGAGCATTAGATAGATGGTTCACAGGAACAAATACAAAAATTTCCAAAAAAATTATTTCTGCATATAATTTTCGCTTAAAAGAATTTGAACCAATTTTTAAACAAAGATTTAAAAATCCGATTTATTCAGAATTTATGGGGGAGAATAAAGAACATCCAAGTCATAATGCACTATTGCGAATATGGGATTTTAGAAATAACGAATCCGAATATGCGTTAATTACTGAAAATAGAGCTAATTTAGCTTTAAGAGAATACAGAACACAGGCATATATTGAAGATCAATATAATTTTGTAAAACAAAATTATTTATTGAATCCAATACATTCTTTTGATCCTGATCTCTGTACAGAAGATTTGATTGAGGTTTATAAATTAACGCCAAATTATGAAAGGCTAGATAAATATTTATTAAAAAATAATTTTAATTTAAAGGAAAGATTAGAATTAATACAAAAGATATTAACACCATTTTCAAGTTTACATACTATACAAGTTGCACACCGTGATATTTCCTTGGAGAGACTTTGGTATGATAAGATTTCGCAATGTGTTTTAGTGTCTGGATTTATAACATCGAAGTTTGCTGAAGTTGAAGGTAATAAAAGTGTATCGGATGTTTATAAGGATTTTCTTTCGACATCGATATTGCCATTTGAAGTAATAGATAATTTAAAAGACAATATAGATCCATATAGAATAGATGTTTTTCAATTGGGTGTAATATGTTATGAGGTATTATTTGGTGAAAAAATATATATTAGCAATAAGGATGATGATTATATAGAATGGGTAGAGCCTGAAAATAAAGAAAGTGATGAAAAAATAAATAATTGGTTGAAGAAATCAATCGAGCTTGTGCCAGAGGATAGATATAAGAGTGTCAGTGAGATGCTTCTTATATTTAATGAAATATTAAATAGCAATACAAAAACAGATGAAGTAGAGGGTGTTGCAGGACAATTAGATATATTTAAAAATGAAACATTAGTGCCTTTAATAGAATGGCAAGCACTACCAGAAACACTTAAAAATAAAAATGGATTGATGGAATATCAAAGTTTAATTAATGAACAAATTCACTTTGTAAACACATATCCAAGTTTGAATTCTATAAAAGAAAAATCTATATCTCTGAGACTATTATCATTAATGCGGAAATGTAGAGATCTTTCAAATAGTGATTTAGCTATACCTAAAATAAAAAGTTATGGTTGGGGACCAAATTTTGGTGCTTATATAGTTACTGAATATGTGGATTTGAAAAGATTAAGTGAATTTGATTTAAGTTTATTGTCTTCAGATAAAAAACATCAGATTATTATATCTCTAATTAATAACATTATTAAAATACAGGAGTTAAATTATTATCACGGTGATTTAAAGCCAGATAATATTTTGATTAAGAATGATGAAGGTGTTTACTCTATAGTATTAATAGATATTTTTGACTTTAATCTGGGTGATGGAGAAAACTATAATAATGAATATTCAAAAGATATAAATAGTACAGCCGTAGAAAGAGATATATATGCTTGTTACAAGATTTCTCATGAATTAATTAAAGATGATGCAATTTATTCATATGTTAAAGATAGGATTGAAAGCTCTATTTTTAATGATGAAGATAATTTGCCTTTATCTTTACTAAAATTAAAAGAATTCTTTATTGAAGCAGAGAGCATAGAAAGTAATAAAACAACTTTAAATTTTTGGCATTTTAATCTAGAGCAAAAACAACAATTTTTATCAGATCAAGGTAAGTATTATCTTTGTTTTTTTAAAGATGCTAATTCAAAAAATAAAATTAATGGATACTCTGTTACGATTACAGGTAAAGATGCGGAATTGATTATAAGATTTAAATATTCTTCAGGAGTGAGTAAGTTAATTAATTGTGAATTAAAAAAATTGAAAGTTGATGAGGTTGTATTTAAGGCTTATAGGGCAACTAATAATAGGGAATTAACAGCACAAGAAATAAATGCAGAAATACTGATTGATAAGTCAGGGGAAGAAAATTTATTAGAATTTATTCAGAACCAACCTAGTTATAGTACATTTATTTCTGAAAAATTTGAGGAAATTGATAAAGATGTAACTGATTCGGAAGAAGATTTAGAAATCAATACTGCTAATTTAGATGCAAGTTCTCTTAAAACTCTGTGGAAGAAATTACTAGATTCAGAATCTGAAATTAAGCCGTCAATTGAAGTGATTAATACAGAATATGATGAATATAAAAGAGTTTTATTATTTGAAGTCGTAGCTAATAGTATAGATATTTCTGATTATGAAGATGATGTAATTGAAGTAGTAAATGCTGAAAATAACTTTAATTATGGCCAATTAAATATAAATGATTCGGACCTATCAAAAGGTATATTGCTTATTGATTCAAAGTTACACAAAAGATTGCTTGATAAAAATATTCCAAGATTCTTACGTTTTACTTCAAGACAGGAGAGTTCAAGCCAATTCAGAAGAAAGAAAGCATTAGATAGAGTTCTAAAAAATGAAGCTGTAATACCAAATTTATTGGATTTTTTCAGTCAAATTGATCCAAATGAAAATTTGAATAACGATAACTCTATTCCATTGCCAAGTGGTGATATTTTATCTTTATATGAAAAAAGATTAAGACCTAAACAACTTGAAGCATTGAACTTTATTTTGAATAATAAATTTAGTGTAATTATGGGACCTCCAGGAACAGGGAAAACTACTCTTTTAGGTCATTTGTTGGATTACTTGAACAGAATCGAAGGTGTTTCAAGAATTCTAATTGTTAGTCAATCTAATGTGGCTGTAGATGAATTAGCTGTCAAAGCGAGAAAAGTAATAAGTGAAATCACTGCGTTATTAGGTGAAGATAATCATATTAAAAATCCGACCATTGTACGGTTAGGTCAGAAAGATAAGGTATCTGAAGAGCTTTTGGATATTCATGTAGATTCTTTACAAAGCCAATATCGTACAAAATTTCATAGAGAATTTGATAGACGTTTATTAGCGTTTTCTAAACGCTTATATCTTTCACAAGAATTTGTGTTAGAAGCACTAGATATTTATTACAAAGTTGGAAGAGAGATTTTTGAATACAACGAATGTAAAAAAATTAGTACTGAGCTTCAAAATATAATTGATAGTAACAGTAATGCAAGTAAACAAATTATTGAAAAACATAAATTAGTTACTAAGCAACAAGAACGTGTTAAAGCTATATTGTTAAATAAGTTAACTGCTTATGATGATGATCCTGAAGCTTTACTTACCCATATGAAACCTATCCAAAAATTATATGAAGAGCTAGCTTTTACATATCGAATCAATGATCCAATGTTAATTTCGAAATTTATAGATATTTTAGAATTAACCCATGATTGGCTTAATCGTTTATCTAGTGATTCAGGTGGTTTCGCTTCTTTTATGGCGAACAGTAGGAATTGGATAGTAGGAACACTGGTAGGTATTGGTAAGCCTTCCTACCAAATAGTAGATAAACAATATGATTTAGTAATTATAGATGAAGCTGGTAGGGCATCTGCAAGTGAATTGGCAATGGCTATGCAATCTGCTAAGAAAGTTGTACTAGTGGGTGATCATCTTCAATTACCACCATTATATGATAAGAAAATGCTAAGTAAGGTTGCAAGGAATCTTGAGTTACCAATTAAAGAAGTGAAAAAGACCGATTTTGAAAGAGCATTAATTGCTACCGATGGGATTATGCTTGAGGATCAGTTTAGGATGGCACCTGAAATCGGGAAAATCGTTTCAAAAGTATTTTATGAAGGACTTCTTGGTAAAAAATTAAAAACAGCTAGAGGAAATGCTGATGAGATTTTATTTAATTACGGAAAGCCTTGGAATAAAGTAGTAAGTTGGATCGATACAAGTGATAAGAATTTAGTTGAAAATAATGAGAATAAGAAGATTTCTAATAAATTTGAGGTAGATCTTATTTGTAAATTATTAGTAAATTTATTTAAAAATAATAAAGATATCTATGAGTTAATGGATGGTTGGTTATTGGAAGATAAAGGGAACCCTCCTATAGGAATAATCACAGGCTATGCAGGTCAAGTTTCAGCAATTAATATGAAATTTGATACCAATAAAGAAATGGCTAAGCTAAAAAAATATGTAAGAGTTGATACTATTGATGCTTATCAAGGTTCTGAAAATAGAATTATTATTCTAAGCTTAGTTAGACATAATACAGAGTTAAAAACAGGTTTTATGAATGATGTCTCTCGTATTAATGTAGCAATATCAAGAGCAAAGGAACGATTAGTATTTATTGGGGCTGCCAAAATGTGGGAAACTATAAATAGTAAGGAACCATTAGCAGAAATTTATCAGATGATAAGTGACCAATCAAAAAAAGATGTTAAGGAGTCTAATGGCTATCAAATTTTAAAAAGTAAGGATATTTAAAATAGGTGTATGTTATGAGTTCAATAATTAATGATGTAAATGCATCTATTTTATTTGATGTTATTACTATTTTGGTGCCAGTAAGAAAGTTTAAAATTGATTTTGAGTTCACTACTAAAACTACGGTTCCTGCAATAATTGAAACAACAATTAATTTGGCAGGTATATTAGGGGATATTAATAGGGAAGAAATAATAGCTTATTTCGGTTTAAATGATCGAGAGTGTGATGTTCTGATCAATGATGCTATAAAAACTGGATATGTATCACTCAATAATGAGGGAGGGTTATCTGTTAACAGTAAGTATCATGAATCTAAAAAAAATGTTCATAATAGAATCTTATTGGACGAATTCGAAAATCACTTTGGTAATTTATTCATAGATTGTGTTACTTATTCTATTCACGCGATTGAAAAAGATAACACTTTTATAACCAGAGGACTTAAAGTACTTGATGTTGAACTCAAGGATGTTGTACCGCAGGATATATTTGTTGAACAGTTTCAACGTTATAAAGATTCTGTCAATCGATCTGTATTACAAAGTGGGGCAGCAAGAATTTATAAAATTAATAGATGTGAGTACGATAGAATTGAATACCTTCCAGTATCAATAAGTTTTTCTCTAAAGCATGATATGGATGGGTCAAAAGTTAAAGTTGATTGTGATCTTACAGATTCAAATTCTTATGCCAATAGATTAGTTAAAACTAGTGGTTTAATGCTTAAAGTTATTGATTATCTTAATGATAGACAAGCACCTAGCTCTAGTATGAGTATTGAATCTTTTATTAATTATTTTAAGGATGATTTCTTAAAAGAATATATGTATAAAGACGGATTTAATTTTGAAAATTATGCTAGTGATAAGCTTAATAATAATATTAAATCTAATTTAGATGAAGTATCCATAATAGGACCTATATATTTAGAAAATAATCGGAATTTATTTCATGAATTTATTTCTGATATAGATTTTGAAGAAAAAGGTAATAATAAACCTATTATCTGGAAGCCAAGTAATGAAGATTTTTGGGGTGCAAGTAAAGATTTAAAATCTTTTGATGATTTTGTTGGAAAACTGAGTGAGCAAGATAATTTTGAACTGTCTGTATGTTTGCCAAATATTGAAAGAAACGATAAAAAAGAATATAAGAATAGATTTAAAAATTTTTTAAGCTTAGTGTATTTATTTGATTTTAAGAATAAAAATAATAAAGAACTTACAGATTTAGATATTTTAGTATTTGATGGTGATAGTAAATTTGCTATGGTGCAATATAATTATTATGATGAAAAAATTAATGGAGGATTGCCTATTAAAGTAGGGTATTTGACACGTCATCCTGAAAAGGTAGAAAGAATTATAAGTTTTCTAAAAAATAGTTATGATGGGGTTTGTAATATTGAAAAAATAATTCCAGAAAGCCAAAATAATGATAATGTCGAAAATATTTCTAGTTTCTTTCTTTAATAAATTAGACTGGTTTAAATTTATTTAAACCAGTCTATAAATTATATTTTTTCTTTTATTTTTCTTCTGAAATTACATTGAGGATAACGGGCACTGTTGCAAATAGAGATTTGAGTCGATGATGTTCCCTTTAAAAAGTACTTAGAGACCGAAAACCCTGTTGATTAGACACACTTCACCCTGAGGCTGACCATAATAAAATGACGATGCTTGTCCTTTACGTAGTGCACGCATGACTTCAATACCTTTAATTGTGGCATAAGCCGTCTTCATAGATTTGAATCCTAATGTGATGATCCTGATGATCCGCTTTAGCTTGCCATGATCACATTCAATCACGTTATTTTTATACTTAATCTGCCTGTGCTCAAGGTCTGGTGGACATTTACATTCCCGTTTTAACCGTGATAAAGCACGTCCATATGTGGGTGCTTTATCCGTGTTGATCACTTGTGGAATTTGCCACTTCTTCACATTATTTAAAATTTTTCCAAGAAAACAATATGCTGATTTGGTATTACGTCTAGAAGAAAGATAAAAATCAATGGTATCGCCACGTTGATCGACTGCACGATACAGATAAGACCATCGTCCATTCACTTTTACATAGGTTTCATCAATATGCCACGAGCTCAGATCTGTAGGATTACGCCAATACCAGCGTAAACGTTTTTCTATTTCAGGAGCATAACGTTGAACCCAACGGTAAATAGTCGTGTGATCAACATTCACACCCCGTTCGGCCAGCATTTCCTGCAGTTCACGATAGCTAATGCCATATTTACAATACCAGCGCACAGCCCAAAGAATGATTTCGCCCTGAAAATGCCGACCATGGAAAGGATTCATATGCTGCACCTTTAGCTAAAACAGTCTTCAGCTTACCATTCGTGGTTATTTGCAACAGTGCCCTTTAAATGGTTTCTAACAATTTTTGTTATTCCTAAGTAGAAATGTCCTATACAGACACTTCCAAGTCAAGCACAGGATTCAGATTTCGTTCTTTGATTACTGTTTTCTGTGCACGTCTGCTCGGCATCTTTTGAGAACGATTGCGTTTGTTTTGCTGTTCTAATTCTTCGTGCTGTTGTTGAATATGATTGAGAACAGCACCTAAACGTTTATTCTCAACAACCTCTCGCTGGTTGAGCTGACTTAATTTATCGAAGATGCTGTAATTAATTTTTCTTCCTTGATGTTCAATGGCTACCGTGCCATCCGGGTATTCCAGAAACTCAAGATACTTGCCGATCAACCTTTTATTTTCTTCGGTATTTTCCAGTAAATATACGCATTTATCATAAGTAATCGTCAGGCTGTTCGTGACTCTGCGGGGTTCACGCCAGGTAAAAACATCATCTAATTCTTCGGCTGTTTCAGTGACAGTCCGGTGTAGATCCTTGGGATTAAAGTACCATATTGGCAAATTTACGATTAAATTGCTCGATAAAGCAGGGCAGCCAGGCATTCGCTTGCTCAATCGAATAGATGCCTTCCAGGCGCATTTCTTTAATCAGACGGTCCTGAAGCGTTCTATTCGCCCGTTCTACACTACTTTGGCTTGTGGTGAATTGGCGAAGATGATATCGATATTGAGGGTACTGAGTACGCGTCCAAACTGGGTAATCTTGGTGTCTTTCTTGCTGCTTTGATTCACCCTGAAGACTGAATGTTTATCACTGTAAAACGCCAACGGCTTACCATGCTGCTCAACATACAAACGTGTTGAAATCATATAGTCAAATGCTGATTCCGACTCACAGAAACGTAAATGCTGTAATTTTCCTGTGGCATCATCGATAAATACCAGCAGACAGCACTTAGCAGCGCGTCCTTCAAACCAGTCATGGTGTGAGCCATCGATTTGAATCAGTTCACCATAACAATCTCGGTTATAACGAGGCTGATACGGGCGTTTCAGGCGCTTGGCGCGAGGAATCCACAGATCGGCTGCAATCATCCAGGAACGCAGTGTTTCCACTGAAATATCGAATCCATGAACAGTGGTGAGCTTTTCATGCGCTAAAGTGGGTCCGAAACCATGCAGTTGATCCGAAACAATATTGAGGCACTTGAGTCTGAGCTCTTCAGGAAGCCTGGAATTGCTGATTTTACCACGTGCAGCATGTGCTAATGCAGCTGGCGGCTTTGAGCTTTGTATTTTTGCAATAAACGTCTGATCTGACGTTCTGAAATATGAAGTAGCTGAGCAGCTTGGGACTGGGTTATGCGTTGATCACAGATTTCTTGCAAGACCGACAATCGTTTAAGTTCTTTATCCGACATAGACACCAACATATCAAACCGTCCGCTAAGAAAATTGCAAAAGTGCATATTCTAAAAGCGGACATTTTTACTTTGGAGAAACCGGACATTTCTACTTGGGGCTTACAATTTTATTTCGTATAATAGAGATTATGTTAAATTGATATCAAGTGGCAAAATTTTCATTAATTTTGATATATGGTAATGATTTACTCACTTTAATTGTCAATATTTCTTATGCTGAAAGTATTCATAGGTTTCAATCGCAAATAGAATAACCGCATTGGTGGTGTTTCAAAAAGTATGCTGGCGTTAAACAAATCCGTTATTAAGGTAAAAGAAAGTCAAATCAAAGGCTTTAAAATGATTTTCGAGCTTTTTAGAAAAGTTGCAACTTCTCCTAAATCCACGCCTGATTCGATGACGAATTCTACAATTGTTACCTTCAATACCGACGGTAAAAAACTTACCGATCACTTGCTTGCAACATTGAAATGCTGTGATAAAACTATCCCAATGATCACTCGCAATTCGAGCATATTGAACCCCAAGCTTTTAAGTCTAGCTTTAAGACGTTGAACCGTTGCTAAATCCCGCTTACCCCAAACATAAGCAACAATTTCTCCAGATTCTCGATGGTAGGCATAAATAAGCCATTGTTTATTTTGCTTATTCCCTACAAAAGTCCAAAGTTCATCGACTTCAAGACATTCGTAGTGGCTTTGTTTAGGCTGAATCTGATAGATCGATTCACTTAAGGTTCGTAATACCTTGCCAATGCTGATACGCTCGACTTCAGCAATATCTCTTACACCGCTTCCTCTGACCATTAAATGTAGTATCTTGCCGGTAATACCTGAGTTACACCCTTGATAGCTTAATGCATGATCACCAATAAATTGACGTTTGCAATCTTTGCACTGATGGTTTTGTTTTCCATCTACTTTGATGCCATTTCTCTTTATATTGTTACTTAGACAGGTAGGACATTTGATTTGTAGCGTTATTTTCATAACTCTATTTTATCAAAAGCCATATTGTTTTTTTCAGCATACTTTTTGAAACACCACCACCGCATTTAATAATGCGGTTATAATTTTAACCTTTGATTGGTAAAATTTTTAAATATTTTCCTGTTCATATTCTAAAATTGCTTCTTTTGCAATACGGAAACTATCTACAGCAGCTGGCACGCCATTACGTAAAGCTCCTTTAACATGTAGCTTCAATTCATGCGGACGGTTTAAGGCTGATATCATAGCCAGATTAATTAGACTACGTTCAGGTTTGCTCAGTTCTTCACGTCCCCAGACCGCCCCCCAACAATACTCCGTGACCAGTTCCTGTAAAGGTAAGTTAAAATCATCAGCATTGTTGATCGAATTATTGACATAAGCTTCGCCAAGCACCTGTTTACGAATCGCTAAACCTTTTTCAAATTTTTCATTACTCATTAGCCTAATCCTCCAAATAAGGTGTATTTGATTTCGAGATAATCTTCAATGCCATATTTTGAGCCTTCGCGCCCTAAACCTGACTGTTTAATTCCACCAAACGGTGCAACCTCATTTGAAATCAAGCCTTTATTAATTCCAACCATACCGTACTCGAGTTGTTCACTCATGCGCCACGCACGACCTAAATCTTGTGTGTAGCAGTAAGCAGCTAAACCAAATTCTGTGGCATTGGCCATCTCAATTGCTTGTTGCTCAGTTTCGAACTTAAAAATTGCAGCTAATGGTCCAAAAGTTTCTTGAGTTGCAACATCCATCTCTGCAGTTACATCGGCAATAATGGTCGGTTCGTAAAATAACTCACCAGCGCTGTGTTGTTTTCCACCTGCAACGGCTTTGTTGCACAAAGATTTCATAACTATATGATTTTAAAAGTTTTGATTATTTTTTGATCTAAAATTAAATCTATTTAAATCAGATGCTTACATATTTATGCAACAAAGCCTTATATCTTTACTAGGCTCTATGATCAAAATCATACTGGCACTCAACACTGTAAATTTGAGAATGAATCTGTACGTACAGACTCATTCTCTATCGATAAAGATATTAGAAATAGCTACATAGAGTTTATTTCTAGCTTATTCAAATTAGGCTTTACTATGGATGAACAATAATTTTTACAGCAGACTCATTATTATGAATCAGCGTTTCAAAGCCTTTAGAAACAAGATCATCTAATGCAATACGTTGGGTAATAAAAGGTTCTAGATTAATCTTACCTTGCTCGACTAAACGGATGGTTTCCTGATGGTCATTGACATAAGCAATCGTTCCACGAATATCGAGCTCTTTCATGACCACACTATGCACATTAATTGTGGCAGGATGGCTCCAAATAGAAACGATAACGACTACACCAGTTGGTTTCATTGCTGCAACGAGTGTATCCATGACTTTATTGACACTACTACATTCAAAAGCGACATCTACACCGCGGTCTTCTGTAATTTTCATTACCTCAGCAACTACATCAACCTTAGATGGGTCTAGTACATAATCGGCAACACCCGCTTCTATCGCTTTTTCTTTACGTTTTGCACTCAGTTCAGTAATGATAACCGTGAGACCTTTAGCCTTTAAAATAGCAGATAAAAGTAAGCCTATTGGGCCTGCTCCACCAACCAGTGCGATATCGCCAGCTTTTGCGCCACTTCTGACATAGGCATGATGACCGACAGATAAAGGTTCTATCAATGCTGCTTGGTCTAAAGGAATATCATTTGAAATAGGATGTACCCAACGCCGCTGAACTGCAATTTTTTCAGAAAGACCACCACCGCGTCCGCCTAAACCAATAAAGTTCATATTTTTTGATAAATGATACTTATCATTGGGGCCAGTCGGCACATCGTCAGCAATAATGTAGGGTTCAACTACGACATGTTGCCCAATTTGGATATCATCTACACCCTCTCCAACTGCATAAACCACGCCTGAAAATTCATGTCCCATTGTTACAGGTGCAGATTCTCCCGAAATTGGGTGTGGGTGACCACAAGGTGGAATAAAAATAGGACCTTCCATGAATTCATGTAAATCCGTACCGCAAATACCACACCACGCAACTTGAATTCCAACTGTGCCTGGAAGTACTTTCGGTTCAGGGATATCTTCAATTCGAATATCCCCTCGGTCATAAAAACGAGCTGCTTTCATTTTGTATTCCTTATATTGATGTTAACGGTAAACCATTCCACCATCTGTCAAAATAGACTGACCTGTAATGTAGTTTGTGAACTGAACCGTACCGGGTTTGTCGGAGACTTTTTTATTTGGTGGTGTTTCAAAAAGTATGCTGGCGTTAAACAAATCCGTTATTAAGGTAAAAGAAAGTCAAATCAAAGGCTTTAAAATGATTTTCGAGCTTTTTAGAAAAGTTGCAACTTCTCCTAAATCCACGCCTGATTCGATGACGAATTCTACAATTGTTACCTTCAATACCGACGGTAAAAAACTTACCGATCACTTGCTTGCAACATTGAAATGCTGTGATAAAACTATCCCAATGATCACTCGCAATTCGAGCATATTGAACCCCAAGCTTTTTAAGTCTAGCTTTAAGACGTTGAACCGTTGCTAAATCCCGCTTACCCCAAACATAAGCAACAATTTCTCCAGATTCTCGATGGTAGGCATAAATAAGCCATTGTTTATTTTGCTTATTCCCTACAAAAGTCCAAAGTTCATCGACTTCAAGACATTCGTAGTGGCTTTGTTTAGGCTGAATCTGATAGATCGATTCACTTAAGGTTCGTAATACCTTGCCAATGCTGATACGCTCGACTTCAGCAATATCTCTTACACCGCTTCCTCTGACCATTAAATGTAGTATCTTGCCGGTAATACCTGAGTTACACCCTTGATAGCTTAATGCATGATCACCAATAAATTGACGTTTGCAATCTTTGCACTGATGGTTTTGTTTTCCATCTACTTTGATGCCATTTCTCTTTATATTGTTACTTAGACAGGTAGGACATTTGATTTGTAGCGTTATTTTCATAACTCTATTTTATCAAAAGCCATATTGTTTTTTTCAGCATACTTTTTGAAACACCACCTTTTATTTAAGTTAGGCCACCTGACCTAACGGGTTAATCTTATCATAGTACATTGCTTCAAACTCAAAAGGTGATACATAACCCAGTGCACTGTGTACACGCTCTTTATTGAACCAATCTACCCAGTTTAGTGTCGCAAGTTGTACATCTGCTAAACCTTGCCAATCCGCTTTTAAATATTCAATCACCTCTGTTTTGTATAAGCCATTCACCGTTTCAGCCAAAGCATTATCGTATGAATCACCGGTCGTACCGACTGATGCTCGTAAATTTGCTGCTTCTAAACGATTGGTATAACGAATGGAAAGATATTGCACGCCTCTGTCACTATGATGAATCACGTTCTTTGGCATGCCTCGATCATGCAATGCTTGCTCCAGTGCATCGAGCACCATATCTGTATTCATACGTGTTGATACTTTCCATCCAACAATTGCTCGCGAGAACACATCAATAATAAAGGCGGTATAGACCCAGCCTGAATGAGTTTGAATATACGTGAAGTCAGCGACCTGAGAAGCATTGCTTCGCAAGGGTCAGGATGATCTGCATTAAAATTGCGTTTTACTAAGTCATCTGCTCGTTTTTGATCATCTCGGCTACGGGTGGTTTGTTTATTCTTACCACGCCAAACACCTTGTATACCTAGCTTCTGCATCAATCGAGCAACTGTACAACGTGCGATAACATAACCTTCACGTTTCAATTGTTGCCAGACCTTACGCACACCATATCGACCTAAACTTTCTTTCCAAATACGTTTGATTTGCTCTGCATGATGTAAATCATGCAGAGCACGTTTCGCTCGATGTTCTGGGTTATCAACGAGATCTAAAGCCCGATAATAGGTCGAAGCTGCAATCGGTAAAATTCTACAAATCGCTTCAACACCATATCGATCTTTATTGTTCTGGATAAAATCCACCATTATTTGTGTGGGCGGTCGAGCTCCGCCTGGGCGAAAAAAGCGGCTGCTTTACGTAGAATTTCATTGGCACGTTTTAATTCTTTAATTTCACGTTCCATTTGCTTCATTTTTTCTTGGTCAGATATCTGTTGTACTTTGGCAGGATTTAGTTGATCCATATGCTTTAAATACCAAACACGCAATGTTTCAGGAGTACAACCAATCTTAGGTGCAATAGCTGTGATTGCAGCCCAAGTAGAAGGATAATCTTTTTCAGATTCAATCAATAATTGAACCGCTCTTTCTCTGATTTCAGGGGTATATTTTGGTTTTGTCATTGGAACATTCTCTCAAGAAAGTTGGTCTCCGACAAACCCGGTACGGTTCAGTCTCAATTTTCACACTTTATGCAACAGAGTCGTTTTTATCCTAAGGTCCTTACCACTTGTATTCTTTACGAACATATATCTAAAAAGTGTAGCAAGTTGCTACACTTTTCGCTAGATCAACTCTTTACCAAAAATATCATTCAGTCTTTCACGAATACTATGGACGAATTCCGGATTACTTTTAAGTTTATGCTTCATATTTCGTTTAAAGTCATTCAACCCCATACCAATTTCAGCAAAATCCATTTGGAATAAAGTGTCATTAATGACAATATTTGCTTGAGAGTCAGTGAGGCATCCTACTTTTTTAAACCACTTCTTGAACTGCTGATAATTTTCATCATTATTAAAAATATACCAAGAACGTACATTCATATCGAATTTAGCCCCTAATTCTTTTACGGATGCATTGTCTTCAAATGGAACATCAAGATAGATTTTTTCAATCACTGCAAATTCATCCAGTGCCTTATCAGCAATCCGATGATGCAGTTTAAAATTCACACCTACAATTGGACGGCCTTTCTTAACGGTTTCATACTCTAACTGTAGATCTGTATTTTCGTTAATTTCTGCCACTATTTTGTCTAATACATAGCGTCTAAAATCTACCCAGCGATCATATTTGGTTTCATTAATATCAATCAGTGCTTTCAAGTTTTCTAAAAGTAATGGCACTTCATAACTCTTTTGATTGGCGTACTTAAATTCGTTTTTAATGAAATAAGTATAAAGACTCATACTGGCAACAGAATCTAGGGCAAAAAGATGTTTTAGCTGATAGGTAGTAAAATTACCCCCAGCCAGTTGAGTGAAATACGGCAACACCTCACTGGTAAAACGAATCTGAATCGCATTTTTAGAATCATCTTCCCATCTTAACTCACGGATAATGGGAACGACAGAATGTACTTTTTTAGTCTTTCTCTTACCATTATCAGCTGGCTCCTCAATAATAAAATGAGCTACCCGGGATGAAAGCTCTTTATAAATCCGATCTATTGCAACATTAATTGAATTACGTTTATTTAATCCTAGTAAATCTGCCAAATCATCCTTATACAAATAAATATAAGTTTGTTCGGTAATTTCACCATCTACCCTATTTTTCTCACTATAATTCGCAACCGCCATTGCATATAAAAGTGCCTTATATTCATTGGCTGATAATTCGATTGGGCGAATTAAACGGTTACTGGTACTGACAACGCCATTATGGCGAATGTTGCCTATACAGTAAGGAATATAATTCGATTCTTCTTGCAATGGTTCAGATTCTGTCATAACCGTGATATTTATAATTTAACTTAGTTTTTATATACAAAAGTGGAAAAACTTTCAAGACTTTCACCACAATATTCTAAAAGTGGAAAGTTTGTCATCAAAAAGAAGCATTTTAGCCGATTTCCTGCACTTAAAGTGGAATTAATTATAATCTTTCCACCCCATGATGACAGACCTTCCACCTTTAGTCTCGAAATTACAGTTCAGAAGGTCTATTTTTACTTTTTTCATTCAGGTCTAGTTAGGTTAAGTCAGATAAAAACCCTGATGTGACAAGGCTTCCACCTTTTTGTTAGATTTAAAAGGTATAACTGCACATATAATCATCAGGAAATATCCAATAAAAACAGATTATCCACAGGTTAAGAAGATACAGTGACAATCTTTCCACCTTTAAAGCTTAGTTATGAGACTTTATTAACAGCTTAAATATTTGTTTTTTAAATTATTTTTAAATAAAAATAGCAGTTATAAAAATAGTAGTGACAAACCTTCCACCCTAGTGACAGACCTTCCACTTTATAGTGACAAACCTTCCACTTTATAGTGACAGACCTTCCACTTTACGGTGACAGACCTTCCACTTTATAGTGACAAACCTTCCACTTTATAGTGACAAACCTTCCACTTTTAAAGTTACAAGCACTTGTTTTATATAATAAAAATATGATCCTAATTATTAATTAGCTAAATAACTAATTATTCTAATTTTTAATTAAGCTAGCTTAGTTAAAAATTTATTTTTTAAGTTGTTTTACAGCTGAATAAATAGGATTTATAAATTTAAAAACTATAGTAAGATGAATGAAAGTTATTTATATTACTAAACATTGAAATAAGGAAGCATCTGACACGCATGTCTGCAAAAATTATTACTGTTGCTAACCATAAAGGCGGATGTGGCAAAACAACGACTGTTGTACACCTAGCCTCAGAACTTGCCAATCTGGGCTACAAAGTTTTAGTCATTGATTTAGATCCTCAAGCAAACGCAAGTTTACACATTGGGATCCAACATCCAAGCGAAATTGCTGTCACTACAGCAGAATTACTAGTGGGCGATATTTCGTTGTTGGCAGATGCATTACAAGAAGAAACGAACTTTGAAAAAGTATCATTAATTTATGGTTCCTTAAATTTAGGAAAAACTGAAGATCAACTAAAAGAAGAAGCTCCCCGTCCTTCTGAAGAGTTAAATATCAAGTTAAAACTATTAAAAGATCTTTATGATTTTATATTGATCGACTGTCCACCTAGCCTTAAATTATTAACAAGCAATGCCTTGGCATCTTCAACACATGTCATTATCCCTATCGAATCAGGATCACAATATGGATTGTATGGGGTAACAGATCTTTTAAATCATCTTGAAAAAATCAAACGTATTAATCCAGATTTAGAGCTTTTAGGCGCTTTACTAATTAAGCATGATGAACGTCAGAATGTCTGTAAGCTGATTCGGGATGAAGCCTTGAAACAGGTAGGTAAAATTTTAGAAACCACAATTCCTCAAAGTACTAAAGTCAATCAAGCAGCGATTCTGCAACAACCACTTTTGAAAGTAGAAAAAAATTCAAAAGTACGTAAGGCTTTTGAAAGCCTTGCCAATGAAATTGTAGTGAAAATTAAAACCTGAGAGCATTATGGCAAGCACCAAAGAGCTTTTAGCTCAGAAACTGAAACAGAATACAGAAAAACATCAGCAAGCACAGAAAGACAATATTAAAGAGCCGAAAGAGTTTAGACGTAATGTCCCTATTGAGGATATCAGCCGAAGTCCAAACCAGCCGCGTAAAATATTTGAAGAGTCACAGTTAAAAGAACTGGCGGATTCTATTAATGAAATCGGCCTTTTGCAGCCCATTACAGTGCGTAAACTGGATAATCTGAAATATGAACTGATTGCAGGCGAGCGACGCTTACGGGCACATCAATTACTCGGAAAGTCTGTGATTGAAGCCATTATAATTGATGCAAATAATGTAGAAGCATCTTTGTTAACCCTGGCAGAGAATTTAAAGCGTCAGGATCTGACAGATTATGAGATTTTTATTGGCCTGAACTCACTTGATGAGAAATTAAAGAAAAACAAGCAACGTTTAGCCAATTCACTGGGTTTAAATCGCGAAGATATGTACAAGTATTTAGCATACGAAAAACTGCCGCAAGCAATTTTAAATGACCTTGATGTGGAACCAGGCTTGCTAGGCCGTACTGCTGCAACTGCATTCAAAAAATTTCTATCGGATCATCTTGAACAACTCTCTGAAGCCGAAGTGGCCTTACTCGGAGCTTGGGAAAAATTAAAAGACAAAAAACTCGAGCAAAGCAAAGTTACTACTTATGCTGAAAAACTATTGAGTCAGAATCCAGAAAAACTGACCACAACATCCGTGGTCAGAAAAATTGAATATGCCGGTAAGATTGCGGGGAATATCAAACTGAATCAAAAACAGCTTAAGGTTTCTCTGAATATCTCGGAAATTGACGAAGCCAGTCTCTTACAATTAGAAGATTTCTTAAAACAGCTGATTCAAAAAAGCGAAAAAGTGTAGCAAGTTGCTACACTTTCTTAGCACCCTGAAACTAATTACATCCTCATGCATTATTGAAATTTATTTTCTTAAGTATGCTTCTTTACATTTGGTCTTTGAGAGTACTGTTACTTCGGACTGAGATTAAATTCTGCCTTTCTTCTTGTGGAGTAGTTTTATATTTATCCGGAAATATTATATATGTCCATATAAGCACTCCCAGTTTTCAGGTTTTGTATCAAAATAATCAATTCTTATCAGATTTTTCGATAGGGAAGTATATATGCTGGTGGAACATAAATAATTTGGTGGTGTTTCAAAAGGTATGCTGCCGTTAAAAAAATACGTTATTAAGGTAAAAGAAAGTAAGCATCCAGCTAACACAGCCTTACCAAGCGATCCTATAAGCCTTAATTTAGTTCCCACCTAAAAACAAGTGGGGACTTAATCTATGAACATGGATATATATTCAGCAACACCTCCTGTTGCTAAAAAACGCAGAACATACAGCAAAGAATTCAAATTCAGTATTGTCAATGCCTGTAAAAATCCTAATACCTCGATCGCTTCGGTCGCACTGCAACATAGTATTAATGCCAACCTTGTCAGTCGTTGGATCAGGATCTTCAGGCATCATGAGGGTGCCGTGCAGGATCCTACTCATGTGAATCCAGCATTTATTGCTTTGCCTTACACTGCTGCAATCAGCCAACCTATTGATGAGAGGATCACGTTGTGTATCACCGTGCCTCATACGAATAATGATATTCAGCTAAAATGGCAGACATCAGAAATACCTGTCTTGGCAGAATTACTCAAGGCACTTGCAACATGATCCGCATTGATGAAATCTGGTTGTCTACTCAGCCCATGGACATGCGTGCAGGTATGGATACGACCATGGCTCAGGTGGTGAGAGCCTTTGGCTACATCAAACCGCATTGCGCCTACCTGTTCTGTAATAAACGTGCACATCGTATGAAAGTGCTGGTACATGATGGACTGGGCATCTGGCTGTGTGCCAGGCGGCTGGAACAGGGAAAATTCCACTGGGCTCAAGTTCACCAAGGTGAAACCGTGGTCCTCAACCCGGAACAGTTACAGGCATTAATCCAGGGTTTGCCCTGGCAGCGCATTGGACGACAGCAAGTGGTAACAATGCTCTAAACCAAGCTCGGCTATTCTGCTATTCTCCAAACGTTCTATTTCATTCTCTTCATGACCTCAGGCATACTGCGGTCATGAATACGCTGCCTGACTTAAGCCAACTGACCCATGAACAACTGCTGGAATTTACCCGGCAGTTGGCGATGCAGCATCAGTCTCTAGCACAATCAAACCAGCAATTAGATGCCAGAGTTCAACATCTTGAAGTCACCAATCAGCAATTAGATTCTAAAGTTCAACATCTTTCTATTCTCAATCAAAAATACGAGCATGAACTGGCGCTGTTTAAAAAGCACAAATTCGCCCAAAAGAATGAACACTTAACGGCAAAACAAATCCATCTGTGGGATGAAGCGGTTGAAGAAGATATTGCCGCGGTTGATCTAGAACTGGAACGGCTAAATGCAGATAAAACCAATGCAGCGACACACAAAGCCAAAACCAATAAACCTAAACGTCGACCACTGCCAGATCATCTACACACCATCCGTATTGAGCATGAACCTGCATCAACCCAATGTGCTTGTGGATGCCAACTCCGGCGTATCGGCGAAGATGTCAGTGAAAAACTGCATTTCAGACCGGCACAGTTCTATAAGGAACAGCATGTGCGTGGTAAATGGGTCTGTGATCAGTGTGACACTCTGACTCAGCAAGCGATGCCCGCCTATGTGATTGATAAAGGCATTGCTTCACCTGAATTGCTCAGCCATGTGCTGGTATCGAAGTATGCCGATCATTTGCCGCTGTACCGTCAACGTCTGATCTATCAGCGGGCGGGAATCGAACTTTCTAGATCAACTTTATCTCTTGCGAAGCAGTGCTTCTCAGATAGGTCGCTGCGGTGTAGAACTGGAACCTCTGGCCAATGCCTTAAAAGAGGTGGTACTACAACAGCAGGTGCTGCATGCAGATGAAACACCGGTCACCATCATGCGGATGGGTGAGAATAATAAAAAACCGAAGAAAGGTTATGTCTGGGCCTATGCCACTACACAGTACAATCCAGTTCAGGCGGTGATCTATGACTTTCAGGATAGTCGTTCAGGCCAGCATGCTGAAGAGTTCTTGAAAGGCTGGCAGGGCTATCTAGTCTGTGATGATTACAGTGGTTATAAAGCACGCTTTAAATCAGGCGATGTCATTGAGGTGGGCTGCATGGCGCATGCACGTCGTAAATTCCATGAACTGCATGTAACTGGGAAAAGTCAGGTCGCTGAACAGGCATTAGTGCTGATTCAGAAACTGTATGCGATAGAAGCAGAGCTCAGGAAAAAGACCGATGGTACAGCGGAAGACCGCCGCGAATACCGACAACAGCATAGTCAACCAGTGATGCAACAACTATATGAATGGCTCAACCAACATCATCTGACGGTGCCATCGAGTTCTCCCACCGCCAAGGCCATCAATTACACTCTGAAGCGTTGGCCAGCTTTAAGCCGCTATTTGGATGATGGCAATCTACCGATTTGCAATAATTGGGTAGAGGTGCGACACGAAGTCGCTTAATGAAGTTGTTCCCCCTGCGGGAACCACCCGTGTCACCGGGTGAATCTAGAAGGCTGAATAAAGAGCGCCTTCGACAATGTAACGAGGCACCGCAAGGTGCGGGGTATCAATCGTGAGAGGCGTACTCTTCTGGCAGCCATAGCCGGACAAGGGCTAGATAATCGGTATGGTGAACACATGTGAATCTGCGCAACGATCGTTAAATTGAACGAGCGGAAATGGCTAATACGCTCGAACCAAAACGGTAATGGAGGTGGGAATCGCGTCTTTCTACTACGCATTCGTGACCCATACGCCTCCCGGTCGATAGCAGGCACCTAAGCCGATGTACTTCAGTAAGCGGAACGTGGAAATCCCGTATTACCCCCATTGGGAAAGCAGTTTGCAAAAACTGCCCATGGTGATGCGGGCGAAGGAACGAGGAAAAAGCGAATGCCAGTCTGTAATGGGTTGGATAGAGGTTGAAACATTACCTCACGCGAAAGCGGGCTGACGTCCTTATGGTCTCTCATCACAAGAGAGTGTGTAGAACCCTTTTAATGGAGGGAGAGCAAATGAACGCAGCAGTATCAGCGTGTGCGCCTTCCAGCACATCGTGGGACAGCATCGATTGGATTGCTGTACAGCGTCATGTCAGAGGGCTGCAAGCGCGTATTGTGAAGGCGGTACAAGACGGCAGGTATAACAAGGCGAAAGCTTTGCAATGGCTGCTGACTCACTCGTTTAGTGGCAAAGCATTGGCCGTAAAACGAGTGTCTGAAAACAAAGGCAAAAACACGGCTGGGGTCGACAAGGTGACTTGGAATACACCCAAGGCCAAGACCGGTGCGATGATGTCGTTGAAGAGGCGAGGTTACACGCCCCTTCCGCTTCGGAGAGTCCTTATTCCGAAGAAAAATGGCAAGATGAGACCTCTCGGGATACCCACGATGAAATGCCGGGCCATGCAGGCGCTCCATCTGCTGGCTTTGGAACCCATCGCGGAGACCACTGCTGATCGGAACTCTTATGGATTCAGGGCTTTGTTGCACAAAGATTTCATAACTATATGATTTTAAAAGTTTTGATTGTTTTTTGATCCAAAATTAAATTTATTTAAATCAGATGCTTACATATTTATGCAACAAAGCCCTTCGTAGCCTGCTTTTTCTACGGCTTTAATTAAAGTAGCGCGATCAAGTGGTTGATGCGCATAAATGACTGCTTTTTCGGTAGCCAGATTTACATGAGCCGATTCAACACCCTCAACAGATTTTAAAGCTTTTTCCACACGGCCTACACAAGAAGCACATGTCATCCCCTCAATCTCTAATGTTTCACTGTAGTGTGGCGTATCAGTCATTTCGGTACTCATATACGATCTCTATCATTTAGATATGCTGAGTTCTATATGCGAAGATCAGCTCGAACCAAGATTAGGTGGAATTCAGGGATTACTTTTATTTCAAGCAAGTACAGGTTTTATCTGTACGATGAGGAAAATAAGAGAGTAAAAGTGGTAAGGAATTCCCACTGTTACTCTAACAGAGATTAAGCAGGATCAGCTGTAAATCCACGCTCACTGAGAGTGGCAATGACTTGATCCTGACTCACCGTTGTGTTGATTTCAATAATACGGTTTTGTAAATCAATATCGAGTGAGGCATTCGAGTCGAGCTCTTTAATTGCGGTAGTAATGCCGCGTGCACAACCACCACAAGTCATATTAGCGATGTGAAATTTCATATGTTGCTCCTTTTTAACAAAACATTTGTTTAAAACATTAGAACAGTAACTCTAAACTTTCACCATACAACCAGCCTTTTTCTGAATCAGTTACTCGCTGTAACTTGGTCTGTTTACAACCTTACAGTTTTCTTCAGAGTATTCCAAAGAAGAGTGTTCTAATGACTACAGTAATAACACTAAATATAAAAAAAATGGAAGAATAATTTACTAAGTTATTGTTTTTAAGTTGATCCTTGTTTTATATGGGGGTGATAATAACTTCTGATTACTAGTTTTTACCTTAAATATACCGATTGAAAGATTCATTTAAAGGCTATGAATACATGAGTTTTACAGTTTGGCTAGGTCAGCATGAGTACTTTTCACAAGATTTAAGATCGACCATGAACGTGATTAAGTTATAGGGGATTGATGAAATAGTTTTTATGAATTTCTGGCTTTCTGGGCTGATTTTATCAAATTCATGTCTATGCAAAATTGCGACATATTTCTCGTGCTGGTAGTTATCCAGAGTTTGGTCTGCATCTATCCATAGTGCAGACCTTTTTTTGGTGACAGTTTTTTCTTAGTGATTTTCGATCTGGATGTAGTGATTTCACGTTTGCAGAATATATCTTGGCGGTGATCCATCTAATATTCGTGATTATAAAGAGAGCTAATTCACAGGTTCTACAGATTATGTAGCGACTAACTATATCAAAGTCTATTTGCAGTTGATGGTTGGCGCTTAGTTTATATTTACGCTTAGGTTTCAGTTAAAAAATCAATATTCTGTTGAATCCGTGATTGAATCATCTGTAGGGTAGATTCTCGAATTTGATGGGGATACAGGCGCTGCGCAATTTGACTAAATTGAAGTGCAATTTCACGCATGGTCAAGATGATCTCATCGACTTCTAGAGTAGTCAGATTAGCTTCTGAAGTACCGAGTTTATGTATGTCATTTCGGGAAATATTGAGCGCTTCTCCCATAATGTCCATTTGATGATAACCACCTGGACCCTCGCAGAAGGTCACATCATAGGCTGGAGCCAATTTCCATTGACCATTTTTCTCCATGAGAAATGAAAAGTTCTTAGTATGGTCATCCCGATTATTGAAAAGCACATTAAACACAGCACGTTTAAAAGCATGCAATCTTTCTCGTACATCTTGCGTACACATCAAGGTTGCCCGGAGAAAATTGCGATAGTCTAGGCTACCTGGAACTTTATAGTCTGCTCCTGTATATGCAGCCAAACTCTGCATTGGAATCCGCATACCATTTTGACGATCGAATCGTTTAGAAGCAAAAGCCGTTAAACCATTGGGCAAATTAAAGAAATGGGTATCTGGAGTCTCAATTGCACAAAGTCGCAAACATTCTGCATAGACGGCTTCAATGGCGCAGACTTCAGGATGCTCTTGCTGAGCAGGAAACTTAATCAGCCAGGCTTCATGTTGATCAGAATCTTGAGTCGAAAACTCTAAATTGACAGGATCTCGGTAAACCAACGCTTTTGGTCTGGCACCTTGAGGGGAGCCACCCATGACCAATAAATGCTGTAGAAATTCACCACCTTCACCTTTGAGTACTTCTTGAACTTCCTGGGCCAGTTGTTGTAAAGGGATATTTTCTGAGGTTTGCATGTCAGCAACACAAGGTTCAAAGGAGAGGGCACCCATTGCGTGACTACTAATATAGGTCAGACGCTCCAAAGGTCCAATTCGTGCTGAATTTAAGCCAATTTTTTTGAAATATCGATCCATCAACATCATGCCCCAACCATCTGGTAAAGCGTCATAGACTGGACCTGGGAGTCCCATTTGATGAGTAGGAAAACCTTGTCTGAATGGTAGACCTTTTAAAGGCAGCAAGTAAGAAGAGAGCTCAACACCTTGCTGTATTGCTTCTGGACTATATTCAAAAGCAATGGTGGGTCTACCTGTCGTGGCTGTTGAACTAATCAGCGTTCCCCATAACCATGATTCGCCCCAACCGTTGTAATAAACATTAAGTCTATTGAGCATTATCCCTTCCTCTTAATACGGTGGCGCTTACTTTGACTCTCATAGCGAAGAATGTCATTCACACTGTTAAGCTGAGGTTTAAATAGTTCCTGAAGTTCGTTTAATCGACCCAAGACCATTGCAATACGGACTAAATTTTCAACAGATACATTTCGTCCCGCTTCAAGATTCGAAACTGTATTCACGCCGACACCAGCGCGTGCTGCTACCTCAGCTTGAGACATCTCCAGAAAGAGTCGTTGCTTACGTAAACGCTCACCTAAAAGAGTCACAACTTCTTCTGGTTTAGTGAAATATAAATCCATTAAATTGGGTCTTAAGAATGAATAATTTAATTAAATCACAAAATAATGGAATTAATCTATAGCTATAGTGTGGCTAAGGAGGGCTTTGTTGCACAGCACATCAGAAGGGTAGGTATAGTCCTTGGGTATCGGTTACAGAAAATCATCAGGATGTACTTTGACTGATTGTTGATACGGAGATTTCAGTATTTTCATTTTTCCTAATAGGTCACATTACTTAGAAAGGGTTCTTCGAAAATTAGTTCATACTTTAAAAATCCTATAAATATTGAGGATATTTTCTTAATGCTTTCAATATAGCATGCGGCTATATGTAACTCGAACGGGCTTAATCTGCCTTTCAGTATAAATTTTTTGGGCGTGAGAGGGGAGAGGTGTGAGGGCAAGCAATTTATATCGTGGATACTTCTAAATTACTTATGTAATAGAAGGTGGTAAACATGGATTTAGAGGTAATAACACTAAATATAAAAAAATTGGAAGAATAATTTATTAAATTATTGTTTTTATGTGGTTATTGGTGATGTTATGAATAATAATAACTTTTTTCTTGATGAATTTTACCTAAAAAAATTGATCAGATAATTTTCTTTAAATGTCATGCATACATAAATTTGACAGTTTGAAGGGATCGGTATGTGCATTTTTCACAAGGTTAAAGATCGACCATAAATGTGATAAACGGCAGAGGATCATTGAAAAATGAATGGATTTAAACACTACATGTATGCACGAAAAAAAGTATCGCTGCGGTTCTGCTGACAGGCTGTATTGAGCATTGAATGCAAATGATGTAGTAATTGTCTACAGGCTATAGGACCAGCATGAAGAAGAATGAAATGTAGTTGCCAATTTATAACCTTGGTTGAAAAGCATAGCATTGTTATTCGGAGAAGTGAGGTAAGCCATCCTTCTCTTATTCATTTAAAATGATTCTTACTCAACTGATCTCGACTCATGGGCTGGTTCCAATTAGACGGATAATAACTTCCATCCCCTATCTTTTTCTTACCACATTTCTTGCATTTAATCCCTTCTTTGGAGATTTGATTCAGCATCACTGTTGTCGGTTGAATCAAATCAATGACATAGTTCGTTGGTTCAGGAAAAGCAGAAGAGGCTGCTTTATTGCAAAAGAGAACATTCGGATCAAATGGATTGGATTGCACAAAAGCCATGATACAGCCACAGAGTAATTCACCTGCATGTAATCTGTAACATCCATTCAGGTCATCAGACGAAGATTAATCTGAAATTTAAGCACTAAACACCATAAATCTATGTATGGGCAGACTTTTTTGAGACATATGTTGATAAACATGCGGCAAGTTACATTGCTTAAAAGTCTATCTAAGTTAACGATCTATTCAATTCTGGATAAGTAATCTGAATATTACGATCCTAAATTACCCGAAGAGTATTAAGATTTCTAAGAATCGTGATTGTTGGTTTATTTGGGAAATTAATCAGTGGATTGAAGCAAAGATGATGGCTCATTAAGGATTGTGGGCTTCGACTACTTAAATTTTAGGTATTTTGAATAAAGCATATTTCAAAAATCTGAATTAATGGATTTAAATTACCATAAAAACCTTCAATATTTGCTTGAATCCATTGTTGTTGAGAGTCAATGCGAGACCAATCAATACCATAACCACAATGAGCAATCAGATGCTCAAAGAAAATCCGTTGTGTACGTCCATTACCTTCACGGAATGGGTGTATGACATTAAGCTCACAATACAAGTCGGCAAGTTGAGGGATTAGTTTTTGTGGTGCTAAGCCTTGAAAGTATTTTTTTTCTTGAAGTGGCCTAAGTAATTTATTGGTTTCAATTTCAATACGGGAAAAATTACAAAAACGGGTATCACCTTTGGAAATATCGATTTGTCTTAATTTTCCTGCCCAGTCGTATAAGTCGCCAAAAAGCTGTACATGAATTGATTTTAAGTATTTTAAGTCGTAGGGTGGTTCAGCATATTCAATGAGACTACTTGCTAATCCAGACAGTTCCAGTTCAGCTTGTTCTAAAATTTGTTCATCACGAATATTGAGTTTGTTCTTTAGGATATTTGTGCCAGGGTAACAATACAGGCTGTCACCCATTTCCCCATATTTATCCATACATGCACCTGACTAAGATTCGGGTTGCGAATACTTCTTATATTTTTGCAAGATTTCAGCTTTACTTTGTTGAGTTGTTTGAGCTGTCGTTGTAATGCCTTCAAGCTTTAGGCTGGCTTGATAGTTTTGCGAACGTGTCGCTTGAATATATTTTCTTTTCTGTTCAGTGGTTCTGAGCATTTCGAAACTCCATTGATGCTACATGTGAAGTAAGTATAGCAGAGAATCTTTTTGATCAATGCTGCATACACAGCATTTCTAAAATGTAATACAACGGTATTGTTTCATGTAATAACAGAAAACTAAAAAAAAGTGGAAGAATTCTTAAAATTTAGACCGTCATAGATAAGCAAACCGTATGTATTTGTTGAGAATTGTAATTTTGAGAAAATTTAGTTGATAAATTAAATGAAGTTTCATATACAAAGATATGCTCATTTTTTAAATCGATAAAAATGTTAAGATTTGACTATTTGGTAAAAAATATAGAAATTTTTATGGGGCAATTTATCATGCCCTTTTGCTTTGACCGAAAAAATGTTCAACTTGAGATAGTAAAAATTAACTCAGAACTACTGAAAATCAAAAAGATTAAACAGAGTCAGAAAGTAGTAGTACAAGCAAAGTTCAAAATAATCTATGTGAAAATTTGGCAAAAAATCTTGCTATTGATGCAAACGGAGCCAGGCTTACGTGTGCATTCTAATTATGTTGCAATCTTACAGTTGATACATAATCTTGATGATTTTATCGAAAAATCACAACAACACTTG
The DNA here is from genome assembly GCF_020982655.1 of Acinetobacter sp. PW68. NCBI lineage: Bacteria > Pseudomonadati > Pseudomonadota > Gammaproteobacteria > Moraxellales > Moraxellaceae > Acinetobacter > Acinetobacter sp. PW68. The sequence goes on from NZ_JAHZSX010000002.1 coordinate 56,852, forward strand.
TGCTTTGAAAGAAAAGCTCAGAAAGAACTGGATGCTAAATTTTTTGCAAGATTTTTTAAGCTAACAAAGAATTCAATAAAGGATCAACTTTTACCAAATCGTTCTGATCACAATGAATTTAAACAATGCAACGTGATAAAAATATTAAGCGAAAATGAATATGCCAAACATTGAAACACAAGAGCAATTCTTAGATTTAGCAGAAAAATATCAACAAGATTATTGTCTATTACGTGATGATATTGTAAATACACAATTTGTCGATCTATCAGATGATTTGTATAAAGATGTCTACGCTCTATACAAATTAGCACAACAAATTTATAGCTATATATCAGGCTCCAGACAGATCGGTAAGTATTCTTTTTTAGCTGCTGTGAGTTTTTTTGCATGTCCAGATTCTAGTAATACACAAGAGCTGTCATCGCAACGTTATTTGATTCTACAAGCGAGTTTTTTAACATATCGGCAGTATCAAGAATTTGCAAAAATTGATAAAGCTGAGAATAAGCAAAAACATGTTTGTGACCTATTACGCTATGTCTCACGATATGTGCTGGATTCTAATCATGCTGAATTATTTCATGAATGTAGTAAGCTGCTAAATTGTTATGTCACGTACGAACGTAATTTGAAAAAAGAGGATCGTAATCAACTTTTTAATATTAAAGATTTCGAACAAGTACAAGTCATAGAGTATTTATCGGCTCTATTAATAATTTTTAAAAGACTAGATGATCGTCGTGTAGTTCATCGTCAGCGTAAGTCAAAAAAAAGCAAAGTTTTGCAATGGCCGACGAAAAATGAACTCAAAAAATTTCGTGAAATTAAAACGGGTAAGCAAGTAGATATTGGACATAACGCAAAGATTAGTATTTATGATGCCGCTCTTCACAAAGATGAAGAGGGTGAAGTTGATCTATTAGATCCTGAAATGGAGTTTTATTCAGAAGATGAAAAGTCTAAAAATTTAAATTATATACTCAGCGATAATGCGACGCATCTAATGCGGCATCGCCAGCGCCGTCATGCTCCTTTTGTTACAAATCCACATTATTTGGCGCCAGATATACTGAAGCAAATTGTTTATGTGTTGAGAACCGAGTTATCCGGGCACTGGAGGGATGCTGCAATCGCTGCAGCATGTTTATTGTCACTTTTGACGGGATTATCACCCGTCGCACTGATGGATTTTAACGAGCTTATTCAAGATGGAATTTTGATCCAGAATGGTTCAAGTAGACGTCGCGAATATTTACTCAAATTAAATCTTAAAATTACAGAGCAGAAGATTAAGAGCTTAAATCATGTGCGGTGGAATGAAGTGATGACACATCAACTACATTTACCTTCTGCTTGGTTTGACTATATAGAACAAGCATCGAATCCACTAATTTCATCAACACACATTAATACGAAACTTAAGAATTGGCTTGATAATCGGTTTGTAGGTTCGATCACTGTAGAAAAACTGCAGGCTCAATTATATTTTCATATATATTATGAAACATATAATGAATATCTTGCTCATGTAATTGCTGGGCGGGATAGTCAGCATCACATGCCTGGTATCTATTATGGCGGGCTACCGAAAACTCAACTCAGTAGCACATATCTAGCCTTTTTAGAAAAAGCACTTACACCACATTCCACACATTTTACTGAAGACACGGCTGAACTAAAAATATTGCAACAACAATTCAAAGTGCAATCTGCATTATCTATAGGAAGGATAGGGAGCCAACTGGCACTTGAACCCAATTTTGTGAAAGAGCAATTCCATATTTTACATAGACATTGTCACGAAAACATCCAAGAAGATAAGCACATTATTAATCAACTTAATGCATATGCGTGTTGGATGTGGCATATCAGTTTGTTGAGTTTGGCAAGTCGGCCTAAAAAAAACCTGTTGGGGAATTTGGATGATTATTGTGTTGAGCTCAAGCTTTTATATGTGAATGATAAAAAAAATAGTAAAGCAAGAAAAGATGGTCGTTTTATCCCTTTATCTGATTTTTTCATAAAAACACTGCAAAATTACACTGCCTTTTTAGAACAAATTATTGAAGCGTACGGTTCATTTTTTAGACAAGTCTTTGCAAAGAAGAAGATAACTGTAAATGATCTTTTTGGTAAGGTCATTTTTAGTAAAGATATCTTGCCGATAACTGTCAAAGAATGGCAGAGCAGGAAAATTAAGTTAATCCCTTTATCGAGAAAATGGGTGAATTCATATATGCAAGGAGTCTTTCCAAAGAATATGTATTCGAATTGGTTACGTCATTTTGACATGAACTTTTTGATGCATGAGCAGCAAGAGGGTAAACCAGCATTAGCTTTTCACTTAATTCAGGCCCTGTATGGTCATGACCAACGTGACCGAGAGGCTTTTCATCCGCATTCTTCACTTATCCCGAATGTCTATGTACAGCAAGCCCGCCAGCAATTGCAAGATAATGTCAAATCTTTATCGATTAAACACTTAGAGCGAAAATAGTTGTATGCAAAAAATCAAAGAACTAATAAAACCACAACTAGATGATCTATTTGTTGATATTCATAAAATGGTGAAAAAGTCGCTAGATAGACAGCCTTCTCCACCTGAAGTATTGACGAAAGAAATGCAGCAAAAACTTGATCAGCAGATCGCTGAAAAATGGCATGACATTAAAGATAGTGTTGATTGTTTGAGTCAAAAGTTGAGCCGAGACGAACAATCAAAACTGATGCAATTTACTGAAGATGAATTTAATAAAAGAAGGAAGCAATTCAACCAGAATGTAGATAAAAAATCATACAGAATTAAGCTAAATCCACATACTAAACGGATCGTACTGCCTAGAAAAATTGAGAGTACAGAGTCACGGTTAGAACAGGGGCATCTACATATCCATGTACTTAAGGAATTAAGGCAGTATTGGCAAGATTCATTTGAATATTGGAATGAACCAAAGTACTTATGGGGAAATTTATGCTTAAGTTTTATATATATTTCAGGCTGTGCAGATGAACAGCATTTGATTGCTATTCAGAAGCAATTGCAGGAGGCCATTGAGCTTGGTACAGATCTGAATTGTTTTCGGTTATACCATTCGGACTACAAAAAAATCACTAATCCATTGTTACTACATTATCGTGTTGAAAACTCTCAATATGGCAACGATGTAGAACAGGGAAAGTTGTACCAATGGAAACATGTTTTTTTTAACCCATATGCGCAGTTCATTTTGCAATATTTAAAAAAGTTGAAAGCTGCTCAGAAAGAATTTTGTCTGCAACATTCAGTTGAAGATTGTATTTTAGAAAGCTTGAGTAAGATAGGCAGGAAAAAAAGTCTTGGGGATCTGCAATATCAAATTAAACGCCGTGGATTTCGTGCATTTAATGATGTGCAAATGGTACTCGAATTTAATCCAAACCTCAGCATAGATATATTTTTGAGTAATGTGCTTCAGCAAGAGATTAATACTGTTGCTTTAAGGCCATCCGAATTTAGATTGCTGTGGAATAATGATTACAATCAAGTCACAGAACCAGATAATCGCCCTATTCATTTTGAACAAGAGCAGTTACTTCCTGAAGTTCCGACTGTTCAAAGCAAATTACAAACGATTCCGTATGAGTTGATGTTGTTTGGTCAAAAGAAACGTAAAGGTCAAAAAGTTGAGCGTTTAGATAAAAAGAGGAATAAAGAAGAACGCACGCTACGTTTTTGGCAAGAAACTAGAAGGGTGTTAGAGGAGAAGATAGTTGATGCTAATACGGAGGAAAAGTCTTTAATTGATGCTCAACTACGCTTAATTCACTGGTTAATGCATTTAAAAAAACGAGGGCTTCAATTATCAACTATTGAAAGCTACTTAGGATCGTTTGGCAAAGAATTTATATTTGAGATTTGGCTCAATAAATTAGATTTAAAGCAACAATCCATAGATGACTATGAGGATTTATATCGGCAGCTATTGAAATACAGCAGTGAACGTGATGAAAAAGCAGTTCAACGAGATTCGGTGAAAGGAAAAACCTCTCGTAAGATGCACCAAAGCGCAGAATACCGTTTTGGTCGCCTAAAAGATTTTCATCAATTCTGTATAGAGAATTATGATGCTCCAGGGGTATTGGTGTTACAGAATTCAAGTTTTAAGCATTTACAAATTTGCAATGCACGGCTAGTGAGTCCTTTGCTATTTGGCAAATTATTGGAAAAACTAGAAAATTTAAGTCAAGAGCCAACGGCATCAGAGTGGGTCGATCATCTGAGTTGTTTAAAGCTGATGTATTTACTAAGTTATAGAACTGGACTTCGATTAAATGAAGTTCGTTGTCTTAAAATACAAGATATTATTTGCCCAGAGCTACTTTATAAAGAAAAAGAAAATACAGTTTTTAATAATATCACGCTTCATATCCAAGACAATTCATATCGCCGTCTGAAAACGCGAAGTGCGAATCGTCAAATACCATTGAAAATTGCATTGTCAGAACATGAGTTTTTAGTAGTACAACGTTACATACAACATCGTTATGAGCAATATTTGGTTAATCAGCAGGATGATCTACTTTTTAGTGTGAATCATCGTGTATTAACTGATCAATGTATCAGCAAAATTACAGTAGATTTGTTTAGTCAAATATTAGGTATGCATCATGGCTTTAGTTTTCATACATTACGCCACAGTGCTGCTAACTATCTAGCAATAACTTTGCTCGGTTCAAAAGAAATGATCAAGACCTACACAGATTGTCCTTGGGTAAAAGCAAAAAAGATGAGGGATTTATTGTTTGGTATGAAAGCACGTGCTCAAGAAGAGATTATTCAACATAAATGGCAGGTGCTCGCCTCTTGGATGGGGCATAGCAGTATTGAGCAAACGGCTTCAAATTACCTTCATGTTTTGGATTTATTAGCAGTCGATCGAATTTATAATTCGCCGTGTATCATTTCAAAAAAAGTATTAGAACAGTGTTTTAGTCCAGTGAAGTCAAGTACAGACTACATAAACCTAAATCGTTATACTCAGCAGCAGAAATGGTTTAATTCTTATCAGCAAACACAGCCAGTTACGATGGCTGGCCGACAAGAAAAGAAGTTTAGTATAGAGAAGAGTACTCTGACACCTTTTCAACGTTTGATAAGTTTTAGAGAAGGTCGTTTAAGCGAAGATACCCAAGCTCAAGAATGGATGCAACGATGTCAATGGATGAGCACTAAATGGATGGATCGCCAAAAATTTAATTTAAAAACGAATTATGTTTATAGTAAGAATTTAGAAGAGAGTTGGTTTGATGAACTTTACGAAAAGGCTAAAAAACTGACTCGTCCAGATGAAATAATTCCTCTCCTTGATTTTCATTATAAAGATGATAGGCAGCAAGATGCACTGAAAGAAAAGAACATGGTTAAGGCGCTTAAAATATTATTATTATTTGGAAAACTGCGTAAGAATTTTCTACATTTTCAATGCCGAATGAAAGGTGATGAGCAACAAATTGTTAATTTTATTACTGGTATAGAGCCAATGTTAGGAGATCATCTGTATTTAGAAAAACAAAACTACCCAGTTAATTTGGATGCTCCTGAGCGAACCGTTAAATTTAGTTTTCAAAGAGTTGTCGGCTCTAACAAAAAAAATGTTACTCCGCTGGTTATATTTAATTTCTCTGTACACGACAAAAATAGATAACTCATTGAAATAATGTCATAATAATTGTTTTCTAACGACGAATACTATGACACATCTCAATGAGTTATATCTTATCTTAAACAAATATCTAAAATGGAACAAGTCACATTTAAAGTGCTTTGCGCTCATCATGCTTGTGATTATTTTAAAGCAAACATGTAATCTTTCTTCTGCATCTAAAGCCTTGCCCATCAAGTGCTTACCACAATCATTTTATCGACGTATGCAGCGCTTCTTTGCAGGTCAGTATTTTGATTATCGTCAAATTTCTCAGTTGATTTTCAATATGTTTTCATTCGACCAAGTGCAACTGACTTTAGATAGAACCAATTGGAAATGGGGAAAACGAAATATTAATATCCTGATGCTCGCAATCGTTTATCGTGGAATAGCGATACCTATCCTTTGACATTGCTTAATAAACGTGGAAATTCAGATACGAAAGAGCGTATTGCTTTGATTCAACGCTTTATAGCCATTTTTGGTAAAGACCGTATTGTGAATGTGTTCGCAGACAGAGAGTTTATCGGTGAGCAGTGGTTTACATGGTTAATTGAACAAGACATCAACTTCTGCATTCGTGTTAAAAAACTTCATTGTCACCAATCATTTAGGAAAGAATCATAAAATTAGTGATTTATTTCGCCATCTTAAAGTTGGTCAAATTGAATGTCGTAAACGACGGATTTTGGTTGGTCGGGTGAAACTATATATAAGTGCACTACAGTTAGAAAATGGAGAGCTTTTACTCGTCGTTTCTCCTCAGTTTAATGCCAATGCTATTCAGGATTATGCATTACGCTGGGAAATTGAAACCTTATTCAGTTGTCTCAAAGGACGCGGGTTTAATCTTGAAAATACGCGCTTGACAGACCCTAGACGAGTGAAAAAATTGATTGCGGTGTTAGCTATAAGCTTCTGTTGGTGTTACTTAACGGGTGAATGGCAACATGATCAAAAAAAGTGATAAAAATAAAGAAGCATGGACGACTCTCAATGAGTTTATTTCGCTATGGTTTAGACTATGTTCAAATGGCGATTCAGCGTTTAATTGGTTTTGGGAAAAAAGAAGAGTTTAAGGAAATTTTGGCAATTTTAAGAAGGCAGAACCCTGATAGGATAAGGGTTCTGTGAAATTTGTCGTGTACAGAGATTTAATTTAATGTTAAAAATCATGCTAGAAGATGAACTCTGGTTGAAATAGCCTAAGCAAACTGAAAAGGGGGAATTGTTTAAAAATCTCTCTGGTTATAAGTAAACTGTCTTTATGAAAAGCATCATACTAACTTTGATTCATAATAAAGGGAATTTAAAAGCTTTAGCATCACAATTTGGTCACTGGATTTTAGACAATAGTGTAAAGATTAGCACTTTGGTAAATCGATGAGCTAAAGTGTTGTAGTCCAAACTCGATCTGACAATTACCCATTTTTTAGTGTGCCCGTCAGGTTAAATTTGAACTGAATTTTTCTCAGCCCAAATTCATTTCCAATCAAGTTATGTTTCAAGTGGCGTGCGAACACTGCACAATTTAATTCACGGTGCCTAAGACAGGTATCAACTTCGGACCAGCCATTCTAGCTTTGCTAATGATTTCCACCAGCTCATCATAAGTCAGTTCAAACTTATCCTCACTATCAAATACATAGACCATATTCTTGCCTTCATGTTCAGGTGGAGTAGGTGGTACAAATCGTTTCGGGATAAGAATTTGTGCGAGTTGTTCGTCAGTTAATTTAAATAAGTGCATGTTTTTATCCTACTCTTGGTAAGTCAGACCATTTGGTTAAATACGAAGGTGATCTAAGGTTTTGATTCATGTGCCATGTGGCTTCTTTATTGTTGGCAATGCCTAGCGTGACGAGATTCTTCCCAAACCGTTCACTGATGGCTTCGATGGCATCTGAAAGCCTTTCTCGCTCTTGCTTATGTGAATAGTCCGTGAATAGATCGGGCACAAACTTGGATTGATCTGTAATTTCGAGCAGCACGATTCCCGCCTTTTTATACTTAAAGCCTTTCTTAAATATCTGATCGATGCCTTTCATCGCGGCCTTGGTGATGAGCAGTAGATCATCCGTATGCTCATGCATTTGAACGACGATGTAAGGCGAGTAGCGCTCTGTCTTATCAAAGCGACTGGTTTGGATATACACGCCGATCATCTTGCAGATTGAGCCATCTTCCCGCATTCGTTTCACGGCTCTGGCCACATAAAGCCGAACCGAAGCTTTAATGTCATCCATTTCATACACTGGGTGGCTTTGTTGCATAAACATTCAAAAGCTGAGTTCTCCCCAATCCATTCAAATTTAAGACACAACTTGGGTGCGAGGTCTACCTAATTCCGTAAATCTATTCAGAACTGCCACACGCGCATGAATTTCATTGACCTGACTTTGAAAATGTCTTGCCGTCAGCCTATCACCTAATAATTTGATGCAATGCATCTTGGTTTCCACCAAACTACGACGGTGATAACCCGACCATTTTTTCCATAGGGTTCTGCCTAAATGTTTAACCGTTTGAAGTAACTCATTTCGTTCTATTGAACTTATTTTAGAATCTTTCCAGGGCTTGGCATTCTTTCTGGGTGGAATTACTGCATGTGCTTGACGATCTGAAATCACTTTTCTGCAGCACTTCGTGTCGTACGCGCCATCGGTATAGACAGAATCTATTCGCTCATCTAGTGGAATTTGATCCAGTAAATCACCTAGTACTTGTGAATCACTGACATTATTTGTAGTAAGCTGAACGGCACGTATTTGCAGTGTTTCAGCATCTATACCAATATGCAGTTTACGCCATTGTCAACGGCATTTTAAAATTGACCCCTTTTACCTTAAAAATGGCGAAGTAAAATTGACCCCTTTGATCTCGTATTAAGTTTCAACCTGCGGCTGAATCCCTATTCTTTTTTTATCCTTCAAACGATAACTCTCACCCGATATTTGTACCACATGACAGTGATGCAATAACCGATCTAACATCGCAGCGGTCAACGTGACATCATCTGCAAAGGATTTGGACCACTGGCTAAATGATAAGTTACTCGTCAATATCGTACTGCCTTTTTCATAACGCTTGGCAATCACATTAAAGAACAGATTCGCTTCTTCACGTCCAAACGGTAAATAACCAATTTCATCGATAATCAGTAACTTTGGTCCCAGTACCGCACGCTGCATATAGGTTTTCAATTTACCTTGCTGATAGGCTGTACTCAGTTGCAGCATTAAATCCGCTGCGGTAATAAACTTGGTTTTGACATTGTTCATGATGGCCTTATAGCCTAATGCCATAGATAAATGCGTTTTTCCTACTCCGCTAGCCCCGAGAAACACCACATTTTCTGCTCTAGCAATAAAGCTCAGATTGAACAGTTCAATCACCTGTGATTTAGGGGCCCCTAGGGCATAATTAAAATCATAGTCTTCCAGGGTTTTGACTTGAGGCAGGCCTGAGAGTTTCATCAGTACCTGCTGGCTGCGCTGTTGCCTGGCAGCATATTCATGCGTCAAGATCGCTTCAACAAAGTCGGCATAACTTCCATCCTGACCTAATGTTTGTTGTGCATGATGTGACCATTGTGATGCGATGGCAGGCAGATTGAGCTTTTGGCAAAGCTGCTCTATACGGTCGTATTGCAGATTCATCAGGAAACTCCCAGCAACTGGTCATATACAGATAAGGGATGCTGCAAACTCTCGTAGGGCATGACATGCTGTGCTGCTGCAACAGGTACAGTGCTGGAACCTGTATCTGATTGCGGTAATGGCGTAAATTTTTGCTGCTCCTGTTGCAGTCGAACAGCCGGTTTTTCTTGCGTGGTGGCATGAATCCGCTGATTGGCGGTTTCATGCAGCCACCGGCCAATGTGGGCATTGGCGACATCAACATCTAACAGTAAACCCGAAGTCTTCAGGCTTGCTTTCAATGGCACAATAAAGCTTGATTTGAGGTATCCATTAAAGCGTTCAACTTTGCCTTTGGTCTGTGCACGGTAGGGCTTACATACGCGAGGACGAAAGCTGTATTTCTTGGCGCAGTCGAGCAGTTTGGGGTTCCATTTATGCTGCCCCTCCTGATAGGCATCCCGTTCAATCATGATCGTTTTAGCGTTATCAAACAGGATTTCTTGAGGTACTCCTGCAAAAAACTGAAATGCATTTTCTAGACCATCGATCCATGCATCCGTACGTTCATGATCATAAAATTTCACGAAAGTCGCTCTGGAATACCCTAATGTTGCGACAAAAGCTTTTAAAGTCGTGTTGTTACGTCGAATCGTGGTGAAATCCACTTGCATTTGTTGGCCAGGTTGGGTTTCAAAACGAATGATCGGTTCCGGTTGAGCAACTGGTTTTAATGTTGCAAGATATTCCCTCAAGATCCTGATCTTTCCTGGATATCCCAACCCTAAAATTTCCTGGTAGAGCACAACAGCAGGAATCCATTCAGGATGAGCTGCGTTTACACGTTGGAGTAAATAGGGTTTATATGGGTCAAGGATACTTATTCTAGGCTGTATACGCTGATACTGAAGTGTGGTGTTTTGCCGTAAATATTTACGTACGGTATTTCTGGACACCCCCAGTTCACGACTAATGGCTTTAATAGATTTACCTTGTTGATGAAGTATTTGGATTGTCACTGCTTGCTCCAAAGTTAACATGTTGAGCAGTCCAAAATGACCGCTATATTAACCAAGGGGGTCAGTTTTTAAATGCCATTAGGGGGTCATTTTTACACTGCCGCTAACACCATTGCCGACGGTATTCAGGCTGATGTTTTTTACGCTTCCATTCGCCTTCACCTAAAAACTTTAAACCCGTAGAGTCGACAAGTAGGTGTAACCCATCATGACTTTTCTGATAGCTTATCGCAATATCAATATGCTTTTGTCGTCTACAAAGGGTGGAGTAATCTGGTGCTGTCCAATTCAAGCCACAGAGTTTAATCAGGCTTTGAACAAAGCCAGTAACCATACGTAAAGAAAGACGGAATAGAGATTTGATCATTAAACAGCATTGAATCGCTGTATCGGAATAAGTTTGATTTCGTCCTTGCTTGCCTTGTGGTTGTGCATACCATTGCGTCTTAGGATCAAACCAGATTGAAATATTTCCTCGCTTGATTAAAGCTTGGTTATACGAGGACCAATTGGTTGTACGATAGATTTTAGGTGTAGGCTTCTTCATCTGGAAATTATATTACTGAAGAAGCCTTCAAGAATAGCTTTGTGCAACAAAGCCGCAATGTACTATGATAAGATTAACCCGTTAGGTCAGGTGGCCTAACTTAAATAAAAAAGTCTCCGACAAACCCGGTACGGTTCATTCTGAAGCAGACCGTGATTCGCTACATGTCACTCTTGCGGATGAAGCTGTGTATATTGGTGAAGCACCTGCCAGCCAAAGTTATTTAAATGTCGAAAAAATTCTGGAAGTCGCGAAACAGACCGGTGCTCAAGCAATTCACCCCGGTTATGGCTTCCTGTCTGAAAATGCTGAATTCTGTGACCTGTGTGAAGCACAAGGCATTGCTTTCATTGGCCCAAACTCGGCACAAATGCGTGCTTTTGGTTTAAAGCATACGGCGCGTGAGCTGGCAATTCAGGCAAATGTGCCATTGCTTCCAGGCAGCCAGTTACTGGCAGATGAAGCAGAAGCACTGACAGAAGCGGCACGTATCGGTTACCCAGTCATGCTAAAAAGTACCGCAGGTGGTGGCGGTATCGGCATGCGTCTGGTCTGGAACGAAGCAGAGCTGAAAGATGCCTATGCAACCGTATCGTACCTGGCACAAGCCAACTTCAAAGATGCAGGTCTTTATTTAGAAAAATTTGTACAAAATGCCCGCCACATCGAAGTGCAGATTTTTGGTGATGGCAAAGGCAAGGTAATTGCTCTCGGTGAACGGGATTGTTCGGTGCAACGCCGTAATCAGAAAGTGATCGAAGAAACCCCAGCACCACACATTACAGATGAACAACGTGCCTATATCCAGAATGTGGCGATTCAACTGATGGAGTCAGTGAACTACCGTTCTGCGGGTACGGTTGAATTCGTGATGGATACTGACACGCAGGAATTCTATTTCCTCGAAGTGAATACCCGTCTGCAAGTCGAACATGGCGTGACGGAGCAAGTCTTTGGTGTAGACCTGGTGGAATGGATGGTGACGCTTGCCAGCGGAGACTGGACTGCACCAACCGAGCAACTGGAATCCCAAGGTCATTCGATTCAGGTGCGTCTCTATGCCGAAGATCCAATTAAGAACTTCCAGCCAAGTGCCGGTCTGCTGACCTATGTCGAGTTTGATGATAATGCACGTAACGAAACCTGGGTCGAAACTGGTTCCAATGTGTCGTCTTTCTATGATCCGATGATTGCCAAAATCATTGTCACAGCAGATGATCGTGACGCAGCCATTCAGGCCATGACCGATACACTGGAAAAAACTCAAGTGGCGGGTATCGAAACCAACCTGGAATATCTGCAAAACATTATCGACTGTGAGGTGTTTAAGGCGGGAACACAAACCACACGTTTCCTGAATACCTTTGAGTGGAAAACCCAGAAGATTGAAGTGCTGCAAGCGGGCATCCAAACTGCAGTGCAGGATGTCACTGGTCGTCTCGGTTACTGGGATGTGGGGGTGCCACCATCAGGCGCAATTGATCCATTGTCTTTAAATGTCGCAAACCAGCTTTTAGGTAATGTGCCAAATACCGCCGGTCTGGAATGTACCCTGCAAGGTCCGACGCTGAAATTCCACTGCGACAGCCAGATCGTACTGGCGGGCGGTGACATGCCATCAACATTGGATGGTGTGGCAGTACCGATGTGGCAAACCGTGAATGTACGTAAAGGTCAGATTTTAAAATGTGGCAAGATCGCGACCGGTTGCCGTACCTATATTGGCATCAAAGGCGGTCTGAATGTACCTGAATATTTAGGTTCACAAGCGACCTTTACCCTCGGTCAGTTTGGTGGTCATGCCGGTCGTAACCTGCTGATCGGTGATATGCTGCCAATCACGTCATTCACAAGCGATGAAGTCAAAGCACTTGCACCGGAACAAGTGCCAACATTCAGCCATGAATGGGAAATTGCGGTGATGTATGGTCCACATGGCGCGCCAGATTTCTTCACCAAAAATGACATCGATACCTTCTTTGCCAATACCTTTGAAATCCACTTTAACTCGAGCCGTACCGGTATCCGTTTGATTGGTCCAAAACCTGAATGGGCACGTGAAGATGGTGGTGAAGCCGGTCTGCATCCATCGAATATTCATGACAATGCCTATGCCATTGGTGCGATCGACTTTACTGGCGATATGCCAATTATCCTCGGTCCAGATGGCCCAAGTTTGGGTGGTTTTGTCTGTCCCGCGGTGGTAATCAATTCGGAGCTGTGGAAACTCGGTCAGCTCAAAGCCGGTGATAAAGTGAAATTTGTTCCAGTCAGCTATCATCAAGCCAAATTGCTGAATGAAAAATATCATGCGCAGCTTGAAGCACTGGATACCCAAGAAGTTTCATTCAATGAATCCTTCTATCCTGAACTAGCTACGTTGAAAAATGCCGTACTGGATACCTTAAAAGGTGAAAATGGTGCGCCAGATGTGGTGTATCGCCCAGCAGGTAACAATTACATGCTGGTGGAATATGGTGAGCTGGTGCTAGATCTGAACCTGCGGTTCCGTATTCATGCCTTGATGCAATGGGTTCAAAAACAGAATATTCCGGGCATTATCGACCTGACACCGGGCATCCGTTCGCTGCAAATCCATTTTGATTCAATCAAGCTGGATCAGCTCGACCTGTTGCGTCTGCTGCAAGTTGCTGAAACTGAATTACCTGATGTGACTGAAATGGAAGTGCCATCACGTACTGTGTATCTGCCACTGGCTTGGGAAGATTCGCAAACCCAGCTGGCAACTGAACTCTATATGCAAACTGTGCGTCCAGATGCACCGTGGTGTCCAGACAATATCGAGTTTATCCGCCGTATTAATGGCTTGAAGGATAAACATGCAGTCAAAGATGTGGTGTATAACGCCAGCTATCTGGTCATGGGCCTAGGCGATGTATATTTAGGTGCACCAGTGGCAACACCACTTGATCCGCGTCAGCGTTTAGTCACAACGAAATATAATCCGGCGCGTACCTGGACCCCTGAAAATGCCGTGGGTATTGGTGGTGCATATATGTGCGTCTACGGTATGGAAGGCCCTGGTGGTTATCAATTTGTCGGCCGTACTACGCAAATGTGGTCACGCTACCGTAAGAATGCCGACTTTGAACAAGGCAAACCGTGGTTACTGCGCTTTTTTGACCAAATTAAATTCTATGAAGTATCTGAAACTGAACTCATGCACATGCGTGAAGACTTTAAAGCCGGTCGCTTAAAACTACGTATCGAAGAAGGTGTCTTGAACTTAAAAGAATACAACGACTTCTTAACTGAAAACGAAGCATCCATTTCAGCATTTAAGTCGGTGCAACAAGCTAACTTTGATGCAGAACGTCGTCGTTGGCATGAAGCAGGTCTTGCAGAGTATGTTTCTGAAAGCTTGAATGCTGTTGATGATGGTGAAGGTGTTGAAATTCCAGATGGTGGCTGTGCGGTGGAATCGCATATGCCGGGTTCAATTTGGAAAATTGAATGTCAATCAGGTGACATTGTGGAAGAAGGTGCAACGCTTGCCGTGATTGAAGCGATGAAGATTGAAATTCCAATTATTGCGCCTGAGCGTATGCGTGTAGATGCGATTACGATTGAGAAAGGGCAAACGGTGAAAACAGGACAGGTGTTGTTTACTTTGGCGCCGGTGGCTTAAAGAATCCTCCCTCTTGCGTAGCTACGCTACTCACCTTTAAAAAGGGGGAATTTCCTTTCTTTATTCTTGCGCTATATAGCTCAAGGTTAGGGGGGATTAAGACCGTCCATAAGGGCGGTTTTTTATTTAAAATCTTATGATTAATTAAAAAATAATAGTTTTTCATAAATATGCATTTTTAATCCCAGCTCCCTTGGGAGCTGGGATTACCTAAAAAAATAAATGAAGAGTTATTACTAACGTCTACATGTTTGGGTATGAGAGGCAATGCCTCGTAAGAACTATCCAGATTACTTATTTGGATATGAGAGGCACTGCTTCGCAAGAATTATCCTAACATTACATGTTAGGATAATTCGGACCACCAGCACCTTCCGGTACCACCCAGGTGATATTCTGAGAAGGATCCTTGATATCACAGGTCTTGCAGTGCACACAGTTCGCTGCATTGATCTGGAAGCGTTTCGAACCGTCATCATTTTCCATGACTTCATACACGCCTGCAGGGCAGTAGCGCTGTGCAGGCTCATCCCATTTCGGCAGGTTTACGTTCACTGGAATTGAAGCATCAGTCAGTTTCAAGTGCGCAGGCTGGTTTTCTTCATGTACGGTATTTGATACAAACACTGAAGATAAACGGTCAAAAGTCAGCTTGCCATCCGGTTTTGGATAGTTTGGCTTAAAGTTCACTGCATCTACAGTCTTCAGTGTTTTAAAGTCTGGCACCAGGTCATGTAGGGTGAACGGGACTTTAAACACGTTCTGGTCGATGAAGTTGAATGCACCGCCCATCCATTGACCAAATTTATGCATTGCCGGGCCAAAGTTACGTGCGCTATATAGCTCTTCTTTCAGCCAGCTGTTGTTGAACTTGTCTGTATAAGATGTGAGTTCTTTCACGAAGAAATCTTCGCCTTCGGTCACACGGGCAATCGCCAGATCACCGCCTTTTTCTACACCGGCAGCAATTGCTTCAAATACCGCTTCACCGCAGAGCATGCCGGATTTCATGGCAGTGTGTGAGCCTTTGATCTTGGCAAAGTTCAGGAAGCCGGCATCATCACCAATTAAAGATCCACCCGGGAAGGTGAATTTCGGCAGGGAGTTAAAACCACCTTTGGTTACGGCACGCGCACCATAAGAAATACGTTTACCGCCTTCCAGATATTGTTTGATCAGTGGATGCGTTTTCCAGCGCTGCATTTCCATAAATGGATACATGTGCGGGTTTTCATAAGATAGATCCACGATCATGCCTAACGTCACCTGGTTGTTTTCAGCGTGGTATAACCACCAGCCACCTGAAGAACCGGTTTCAGATAAAGGCCAGCCTGCACCGTGCATTACCAGACCTGGTTTGTGTTTCGCAGGATCGATTTCCCACAGTTCTTTAATGCCGATCCCGTAGTGCTGTGGATCAGCATCTTTATCCAGGTTGAATTTCTGGATCAGGCGTTTACCTAAGTGACCACGGCAGCCTTCAGCAAAAATCGTGTATTTCGCGTGAAGTTCATAACCCGGAGTGAAGTTATGTGTCGGTTCATCATCTTTACCAATGCCCATGTCACCGGTCTGGATACCTTTTACGGAACCATCTTCATGGTAAAGGATTTCAGCAGCAGCAAAGCCTGGGAAAATCGACACTTCCAGTTCTTCGGCTTTCTGGCCTAACCAGCGCACTACATTGCCCAGTGAGATGACATAGTTGCCATCATTGTGCATGGTTTTCGGCACCATCCAGTGCGGGGCTTCTTGTGATTTTTCATCTGAAAGAAGAAAGAAAGTTTTATCCTCTGTCACAGGAACATTTAAAGGCGCGCCTTCTTCTTTCCAGTTCGGGAACAGCTCGTTCATGGCACGAGGTTCAAGCACAGCACCAGAAAGAATATGAGCACCGACTTCGGAGCCTTTTTCCACGACACAAACGGACAGATCATTCAGGTTGTTTTCAATTGCAAGCTGACGGATTTTGATTGCCGCAGAAAGACCCGCAGGGCCTGCGCCTACGATGACTACGTCAAACTCCATCGATTCTCTAATAATATCTTCCATAATAAGAAATCCTGTTTCGCTTAGCGGTATTTTACCACAGTGAAAAAGTTTTTAAATAAAAAGTTGGGGATTAAGTATGAAAAAGCCTCCTAGGAGGCTTTTTATAAAACGGATTAAGATTTTTGAGGATCGTAGAGTTTTTCTTTGATGAATAACGCAGGGAGTAGACCACAGATAAAGTATGCTGCACCCATGACCAGGAAGCCTAAGCCAATTGAACCACCTGTTGCCAGGTAACCAATGGTTGCTGGCGCAATCGCGGCACCCAGACGACCTACGTTATATGCACCACCAATCGCTGTACCACGTACATTGGTTGGGAAGCTTTCAGTCATATATGTTGCATTCACACCGTATGGAATACCGTATAAGAAACCGAAGATCACCAATAAGTACAGGATATTTTCTGGTGAATTATAGAATACAATCAGTGGCAAGAAGATCGCAGTACCAATCGCACCGAAGGCATAAGTAAAACGACGTCCGAATTTATCTGCCATTAAGCCTGCAAGGATTTTACCTAGAATCATCGCGGTATACGTACCCACCATGTAGGCAGTCATTTCCTTGAACTTCATACCCAATTCACTTTCAAGGTATGTCGGCATCCAGTTGTTTACACCATAGTAGCCAAACTGAAGGAAACCAGCAGTTAATGCCCATAAGATAAACATCTTACGGTTTTTCTTATCTTGGAAAATAAGCTTCCATGTTGATTCAGCAGGTTTGTCAGTCACTTCAACTTTCTTAAAGCGGTTTTCTTGCCATGCAGCTGGTTCTGGAACCATCATATGCATCAGGATTGCCATCACAATTGGAATTGCAGCCACATAGAACAGCATACGCCAGCCGTGATCTGGAATTAACCAGCCTGCAAGCAAAGTTGCGACGATATAACCAACTGTCCAGCCTGCCTGTAATGTACCTAAAACGGTAGTACGATATTTAGTAGGTACGTACTCTGCCATTAAAGTATTTGAAGCAATATATAAAGAACCCAAGCCCAGTGAGGCGAAGAAACGTAATGCACCAAATTCAGCAAAACTGCGAGTGAAACCAAGACCACAGGTCAGTGCTGAGAATAAAAGGATTGAGACAACAACGGTACGTACACGACCGAATTTATCGCAAGCCCACCCTCCGAAAATACCACCAATTGCCATACCAGCGAGAGTAAAGCTTCCGAGCATCCCAGCTTCGACAGAACTTAAACCAAATTCAGCTTTAATACTGTTTAAGCTGTAGGAAAGCAGCATTAAATCTGCACCATCGACCAGCAGGGCGAGGAATGCAAAAATAAATGCAATTTTCCAAGTATTTGGCCCAATCCTAGAAATTGTATTCGTTATAGCCATAATCCATTACCTATAAAAAAAGGCTTGACCGCAAGGAGATGGGATCAAGCCAAACTTGTTACTGAGTCGCTTCACGAATCATATTGCGAGCAATAATGACTTGCTGGATCTGCGTCGTACCTTCATAAAGACGGAATAAACGTACATCACGGTAGAAGCGCTCAATTGCGTATTCACTGATGTAGCCTGCACCACCATGGATTTGCACACCACGGTCAGCGACACGGCCACACATTTCTGTTGCAAACATTTTTGCACACGATGCTTCGGTGCTTACATTCTGACCGGCATCACGACGACGCGCTGCATCAAGCACCATGCATTTCGCTGCATAGATTTCAGCTTTAGAGTCCGCCAGCATGCCTTGGATCAACTGGAAGTTGGCAATCGCCTGACCGAACTGTTTACGTTCCACAGCATATTGTAATGAGTCATCCAGCATACGGGTTGCAGCACCGACACTGAGCGCAGCAATGTGAATACGGCCCTTATCTAGAACTTTCATTGCTGTTTTAAAGCCAACACCTTCTACGCCGCCAATCAAGGCAGAGGCAGGGATACGACAATCTTCGAAAATCACATCACAAGTATGTGCGCCTTTCTGGCCCATTTTCTTGTCACGTTTACCCAGTGAGATACCTGGGAGTTTGCTATCAACAATAAATGCAGAAATAGCAGCAGCACCTTTCAATTCTGGATTGGTACGCGCCATTACCGTGAACACACCCGCATGTGGCGCATTGGTAATAAAGCGCTTGGTACCATTCAGAATGTACTCATCGCCATCTTTAACAGCCGTTGTTTTAAGAGACGCTGCATCAGAACCAGAATCTGGTTCAGTCAGACAGAACGAGCCAATGATTTCACCGCTGGCTAGTTTTGGCAGGAAGTGCTGTTTCTGCTCTTCAGTACCATCGATGATCAGGCCAGATGCGCCGATACCATTATTGGTACCAATCAATGAGCGGAAAGCAGGAGAAGTACGACCCAATTCAAAAGCGATATAAACCTCTTCTTCCATGGTCAGGCCAAGACCTTCATATTCTTCAGGAATGGTTAAACCAAATAAGCCCAATTCTTTCATTTGCTGCACGATTTCTGCAGGAATTTCATCCGTTTCAGCAACGATTTCTTCATTTGGGATTAAAACGCCTTCTACAAACTGGCGAATCATATCTACCAATTGGTCAAGGGTTTCCTGATCACGAATCATGTCCTAACTCCATATTTGGGGATCAACTTCCGTTCACATCTTGGACAGTGTGAATAAAAATAAGCCGCTTAGTTTAATTTCTGCGCATACTAATCGGATTTAAAACCAGGATCAATACATACGAAAGTATATTTCGCACTGCGGTATTTATGTTTTGATTTAAAATTTGATTTAAATAATTGATTTACTGTGATTAATGCTATTTTAAAGGTGTTATAAAATATTTTTTATTCAAATTTGAATGGTTTACTTTGAATGAAAATTATGTATATTGTTAACTAAATACCGCTGTGCGAAATGAGAAGATTATGGAAAGCACTGAAATTTTAAAATTGACCGTACAGGAAGATGGGGTCGTGATTGTTCAAATCCACCGTCCGGAAGCACGTAATGCCTTGAACCTAGAATTACGTCAGCAACTCTCTGAAGCATTTCAATACCTTTCAAAATTAGATGCTGTAAAAGCGATTGTTTTGACCGGCGGTGAAAAAGTATTTGCTGCGGGTGCGGATATCAAGGATTTCACCACTGCAACTACAGCCCAAATGTATTTACGCCATACTGAACAATATTGGCAAAGCATTACTGATTGTCCGAAACCGATTATTGCAGCAGTCAATGGCTATGCACTCGGTGGTGGCTGTGAACTGGCCATGCATGCCGACATCATCATTGCCGGTGAAAATGCCAAATTTGGTCAGCCTGAAGTGAAGCTAGGCTTGATGCCAGGTGCAGGTGGGACACAACGCTTATTGCGTGCGATTGGTAAATATCAAACCATGCTCTGGGTATTGACCGGTAAACTGGTGAAGGCTGCTGAGGCTGAGCGTATGGGCTTGGTTTCTGAAGTGGTGGAAGATGAAAACACCATTACCCATGCCATTGAAATTGCCCAAACGATTGCGTCTTTCTCTCCAATTGCAGTTCAGCAAATTAAAGAAGTGACTAATCTTGGACAGGATCAATCTTTACAAGGTGCTTTGGCACTGGAACGTAAAGCTTTTCAAATTCTATTTGATACCAAAGACCAGAAAGAAGGCGTGAATGCGTTCTTTGAAAAACGTCCTGCACAGTACACTGGAGAATAAGATATGACCATTCAATCTATGGCGCTCATTGGTACTGGTGTAATGGGCATGGGCATTGCGCAAATCGCAGCCCAGGCGGGTCTGGAAGTGCGCTTATTCGATGCCAAAGCAGGTGCAGCAGAAGCAGGTTTGGCTAAACTTAGAAGCACGCTTGAAAAGCTGCAGGCCAAAGGTAAATTTACTGAAGAAGTTCTGAATGCAACTCTGGTACGTTTCAAAATCCTGAATAGTATTGAAGAAGTGGCTGGTGTTGATCTGGTGGTTGAAGCCATTATTGAAAATCTGGACATCAAGCAAAGCCTGTTTAAACAACTGGAAGGTATCGTATCTCCAGAAACCATTCTGGCAACAAATACCTCATCATTATCAGTGACTGCGATTGCATCCAATCTTGAGCATCAAGGTCGCATGGCTGGATTCCATTTCTTTAATCCAGTGCCACTGATGAAAATTGTCGAAGTGATTGCAGGCTTGGCAACAGATGAACAGGTGGTTGCAGATCTGCTCGAACTGGCACAGCGTATGGGTCACTTTGGTGTTCGTACCAAAGATACGCCTGGGTTTATTGTTAACCATGCCGGCCGTGCTTATGGTACAGAAGCCCTGAAAATTCTGGGTGAAGGTGTTACTTCCGTTTCAGAAATCGACCGGATTCTGCGTGAAGGCGCTGGCTTCCGTATGGGGCCACTGGAATTGTTTGACCTGACTGCACTGGATGTTTCTCATCCGGTGATGGAATCGATTTTTAATCAGTATTATCAGGAAGATCGTTACCGTCCAAGTGCTTTAACCCGTCAAATGTTGGCAGGTAAAAAAGTTGGTCGTAAAGTCGGTGAGGGTTTCTATAAGTATCAGGATGGTCAAAAGACCAATGAAGCTCCGGCTCAGATTGCACCTGAAGTGACTGAATTTAGTCCAGTCTGGATCAAAGCAGATCTTGAACAGGATGCCAGCATCTTGCGTGACTATATCCGTGAGCAAGGCCTGGTTATCGATAGTGCTGAAACTCCCGCAGCTGACAGTCTGATTCTATTGGCCACTTATGGTGAAGACACGACAACAGCTGCATTACGTTTTGATGTTGATGCGACTCGTGCAATCAGCATCGATATGCTGACTGATTTTGCCAAGCACCGTACCCTCATGCCATCGATTGCAACTCAAAAAGCCTATATCGACCAAGCACATGCGCTGTTCGCTAAAAATGGTCATGGCGTATCGGTGATTGCTGAGAGCATTGGTTTTGTAGCACAGCGCGTATTGGCAATGGTCGTAAACTTGGCCTGCGATATTGCCCAACAGCAAATCGCAACCGCAGCCGATATCGATAAGGCAGTGAAACTCGGTCTGGGTTATCCACATGGTCCAATTTCATGGGGTGATGTTTTGGGTGCAGAACGTATCCTGTTAATCCTAGAACGTATTCTGGCGAATACTGGTGATCAGCGTTATCGTCCAAGCCCATGGTTACAACGCCGCGCCCGCTTAAAACTTTCTCTTCTTCACACTGCTGCAGTTTAAGGAATCAAACTCATGTTAAATGCATATATTTATGATGGATTACGTACTCCATTTGGCCGTCATGCAGGTAGCCTGGCAAAGATTCGTCCAGATGATCTAGCTGCACATGTGATTAAGGCACTAGTACAGAAACATAATTTACCTGCTGATATTTTTAATGATGTGATTCTGGGAAATACCAACCAGGCCGGTGAAGACAGCCGTAACATCGCACGTCATGCTACGTTATTGGCAGGTCTGGATGTAAAAACACCAGCACAAACCGTGAACCGTCTATGTGCTTCTGGTCTGGCAGCAGTCATTGATGCAGCGCGTGCGATTACTTGTAACGAAGGGGATATCTTCCTTGCAGGTGGTGTCGAGTCGATGTCTCGTGCACCATTCGTATTCGCAAAATCAGAAACTCCATTTAGCCGTGATTTTAAAGTATTCGATTCAACTATTGGTGCACGTTTTCCGAACCCTGCCATTGAAAAACAGTTTGGCAATGACACCATGCCGCAAACTGGCGATAATGTAGCGGTAGAATATGGTGTATCTCGTGAAGATGCAGACCAGTTTGCTGCAGCATCACAAGCCAAATATGAAGCAGCTAAACAGGCAGGTTTCTTCGCTGGCGAGATCGTGGGTGTTGAAGTGCCTCAAGGTCGTAAATTACCACCAAAACTGGTCGATCAAGACGAACATCCGCGTCCATCTTCTAACCTGGAAGCGCTACAGAAATTACGTCCACTGTTTGAAGGTGGTGTAGTGACTGCAGGTAATGCTTCAGGTGTAAATGACGGTGCTGCTGCTTTAATTATTGGTTCCGAAGCTGCTCAGGAAAAACTGGGTATCCAGCCAATGGCAAAAATTATTGCTTCTGCTGCTGCGGGGATTGAGCCACGCATTATGGGTGCTGGTCCGGTTGATGCGATCAAGCTGGCACTTAAACGTGCCAACCTGACTTTAGATGACATAGATATCATTGAAATCAATGAAGCATTTGCCTCTCAAGTGCTGGCCTGCCTGAAAGGTCTGGATGTCGCATTTGATGATGCGCGTGTCAATCCAAATGGTGGTGCAATTGCAGTGGGTCATCCACTTGGTGCTTCAGGTGCTCGTTTAGTGCTCAGCACTGCACGTGAATTGCAGCGCAGCGGCAAAAAATATGCTGTGATTAGTCTGTGTATTGGTGTAGGCCAAGGTCTGGCACTGGTCATTGAACGCGTATAAACAAAGGAAAAACACATGGGTGCATTAGAGGGTATTCGCGTACTGGATTTAAGTCGCGTACTTGCAGGTCCTTGGTGTGGTCAAATCCTCGCGGATTTAGGCGCTGAAGTGATTAAAGTTGAACGTCCTAAAACGGGTGATGATACCCGTATGTGGGGACCACCTTGGATGAAGAATGACCAGGGTGAAAATACGCGTGAAGCGGCGTATTACCAGTCAGCTAACCGCAATAAAATGTCGGTCGCAATTGATATTTCAACGCCTGAAGGTCAGGAACTGGTCAAAGCACTGGCTGCTGATTCAGATGTGGTCATCGAAAATTACAAAGCGGGTTCATTGAAAAAATATGGTCTGGATTATGAAAGCCTGAGCGCGATTAATCCGAAACTGGTTTATTGCTCAATTACTGGCTTTGGTCAAACTGGCCCTCGTGCACCTGAACCAGGTTATGACTTCATCATCCAAGGTATGGGCGGTTTAATGTCCGTGACTGGTGAAAAAGATGACCTGCCGGGCGGCGGACCACAAAAAGTCGGTGTGGCTTTTGCTGATTTGACCACTGGTTTGTACTCGACCATTGCCATTCAGGCAGCCTTGCTGAATCGTCATGTGACTGGCCTAGGTCAGCATATTGATATGGCACTGTTGGATGTACAGGTTGCATTACTCGCAAACCAGGGCATGAACTACCTGGCTTCGGGCAAAATTCCGGGTCGCTATGGTAATGCACATGCCAATATTGTGCCTTATCAGGTATTCCGTGCGGCCGATCAGGACTTCATTATTGCCTGTGGTAATGACAAACAATTTGTTGCCTTAAGTGCTGCTATTGGTTTGCCAGATTTACCGCAAGATCCACGTTTTGTGACCAATGCACTGCGTATTCAGCATCGTGCAGAAATCACAGAGCTACTAGCGAAACATTTCTTGACCAATACTGCGAAGCATTGGGTACAAGCAATTCACGCAGTGAAAGTTCCGGTAGGCCTGATTAATAACCTTGAGCAAGCTTTCCAGGAGCCGCAAGTACAAGCGCGTAATATGCTGGTTGACATACCACATCCGTTAAAAGAAAAATTAACGGTAATTGGTTCACCAATTAAATTATCGCGTACACCGGTTGAATACCGTAAAGCTCCACCTATGCTGGGTGAGCATACGAATGAGATTCTTTCACGTGTCGTGGATGAGGAAAAACTGGAGGCCCTAAAAGCCCAAGGTATTGTTGGTTAATAAACAAGAAAACCCATAAGTCCAATAAAGAAGCAACTTAATCAAAGTTGCTTCTTTGCTATATACAAGATAATTATTTATAATTTCGCAATGCGAAACACTTATTATGAAATTGAAGGACGGTGAAGACATGTCTGATGATGTACCTGAAACCGATCAGTCGGAAGAAAAATTAATTGCGCCTTTACGTCATGAGTTATTGCATCCGATCGAAGACATGCAGGATGAAAATGACCGTCAATTTATTACAGCTTTAGCACGTGGTCTGGAATTACTGCGCTGCTTTAGTCCAAAACATCAGCATCTGGGAAATCAGGAACTGTCGCAAATGACAGGCTTACCTAAACCGACGATTACCCGTTTAACTCATACTTTGTCCCGTTTAGGATATTTAAAGCAGGTTCCGAATTCGAGCAAATTTCAGCTCTCAGTCGGCGTACTGTCTTTTGGTTATTCGATGCTGTCGAATTTATCCTTGCGATCGGTTGCTCATCCATTAATGAAAAATCTGGCGGACTATGCTGAAGCTGCTGTGGCGATGGCAACCCGCGACCGTCTAAACATGATTTATCTGGATGTGGTACAGGGCAAGGGGAACGTCACCATGCGTCGTCAAGTGGGGACGCATTTACCGATTCATTTAAGCTCAATGGGGCGTGCCTGTCTGGCTGCAATGCCAGAAGATGAGCGTGATTTCTTATTGGATGCGATTCGCCGTAAACATGCTGAAGAATGGCCACAGATCCAAAAAGATCTGGAGAAGTCATTTAAAGACTATCAGGAATATGGTTTCTGCTTTTCAATCGGTGAATGGCATAAGGATGTGAATTCGGTCGCAGTTCCTTTTGTCCATGAACAGCATGGTCTACTGGTCTTTAACTGCGGTGGTCCAAGTTTTCTGTTGAATGAAGAAAAAATCAAAAATGATATTGCACCACGCTTATTGCATATGGTGAACAATATTAGAAATGAGTTAGGGTGAAATTCCAGATTATTATTTGATTATAGAAAAATAAAAAAGGACGACCGAGGTCGTCCTTTTCATTGCTAATATTGCTACATATTATTCATGCTTAAAGAAATATTATTGACCATATGAATCAGGCGGGGACCAATTTCATTTTCCAACTTTTCCTGATTTAACAAGTAAGTCGGTGCACCACAGTTAAAGACCAGTAGACCATGCTTTGGATGAATCATTGGGACCGCCACAGAATTGACATCTTTCGCCCAATCACCTAGTGATAGACAATAACCATAATCCTGATAATCACGGATCGCGCGTTCCAGATTGCGTTTTATCGTCGGCCATTGATCTTCATTTCTTTTCTTGATGGCATCAAATAAATATTCACGCTCTTTGACTTCCATCGCAGCCAAACAGGCACGTCCCATGGCACTGCTATGTAGTGGCAAGGTCGAACCGACAGGACGTCGCATAGTGAGTGTTGACTCTGTATGTACTACTTCTAGATAGATCATACTTAAGCGGTCACGTGTTGCCATTGCAACAGGCGCTTGCGCATAACGTGACATTTCCTCCATGAATGGATAGGCTTGGGTACGTGCAGAAATATTGCTTAAAGCAGCATAACCCAAGGCTAAAACACCAACATCTAACAGATATTTCGTGGTATTCGGAAGCTGTTTTAAATAACCCAAAGACACCAATGTGCTCGTAATCCGCGCTACGGTTGGCTTTGGTAAATTGGTTAGCTGTGCAATTTCCTGGTTGCCCAGTAATTGATTGGTTGCTGAGAAACATCTCAGAATTTCTAATCCACGCGCAATAGATGCGATAAATTGAGGATTATTTTCTCTATGAATATGAGAAATCGGATCTAAACGGATCTCATCAAAATTGGGAATTTCGCCAGTTTTATTTTTTGTCATGGTCAGAGTAATTAAAGGTAAATTAATAAATATGATAGCAATTAAATTTCACGATACAAAATAAAACACTTGGCGAATTCAAACATGAGGTGCGACAGTTTGAAAAGTCTTATGATAATCAACAAGCTGAGCAAATTTCTCTAATGGTGTAAGCCAATCTAACGCTTTTCTAGGACGAGTATTCAGTGACATGGCAACTTGATTTAAATAATGCTGATCTGCCTGATTTAAATCAATCCCTTTAGGTAAATATTGCCTAATTAAACCATTCATATTTTCGCATGTGCCTTTTTGCCAGGGTGAATGTGGGTCACAGAAATATACATCTATGCCTAAATCTTCTTCAAGTATTTTATGTTCTGCCATCTCGCGTCCACGGTCATAGGTCAACGTTTTACGCAGTTCTGCAGGTAAATATTTCAGAGCTTCAGTTAAAGCCTTGCGCACTGATTCTGCCTTTGCATCAGGTAATGTTGCCAAGATACAGAGCCGTGTATTTCGTTCAATAAGTGTTGTTATCGAACTTTTATTGTCTTTACCTTTAATTAAATCAGCTTCCCAATGACCCGGTATTTTTCTTTCTTGAACTTCGGCTGGGCGCTCATGAATAGTTTTAATATCCTGTAATATAGAATCTTTTTTAGGTTCACCGTTAGCTTTTCGCTTTTTATTTTCATGACGCAGACAGGATAATAAGTCTTTTTTCAACTCACCCTTTGGTAATGCTCGTATCGTTGAATAAATCGTTGTATGGCTTACATTCATTGTTTGATCCAAATCAGGAAATGTCTTTAAACGCTTTGCTATTTGCTGAGGAGACCATAAACAACGGATCGCTTCAACAATAAATTTCCAGAGGATTGAATCGATTTTGAGTTTTCTGTGACCACGTCTACGTCTAGCGAAGGTGTTATCAGAAGCATATTGAGCTTGATAAACGTCATTGATGCTATTTCTTTTAAGCTCACGATAGATCGTACTAGGATGTCTTTTAATGAGTTCAGCAAATTTTCTGGCTGAAAAGCCTTCTTTTCTTGACTCAAGCATTAATGCAGTACGATCTTCAAAGTTAAGATGATGGTATGACAATTTTATATACTCCATAAACCCTTTAAATTAATTAGGTGGTTTATGTCGCACTTCAAGTTTTACTCTGCCCTTCTATTAACACGCCAATCTCAACTTTTTAAGTCATTGAAATAAAAAGGACATAACCTCATTTTAAATCCGTCTATGAAAATAAAATTACAGTTATGTCCACTGAAGAATTTATCATCATTGTCTATTTAATCATAGAGGAAATTTACCCAACTATAGTCTCTGAACCATTAAGAAAACGTGGTTTTCCACCTGCTTTAACCGATATTGAAATTATCACAATGCAAATTGTTGGTGAGTGTCTCAAAATGGATACGGATAAAAGCATATGGATGTTTTTTAAAAACAATTACTTAAGTTGGTTCCCTCATTTAGGTTCATATCCTAACTTTTGTAAGCATTGTGCAAACTTATGGCAAGTTCATCAAAAAATCACAGCCCAATTAACTGCACATTATGGTCAGGATCATATTCATTTTATTGATGGATTTCCTATACCTGTTTGTCGTTATAGTCGAGCAAAAAGACACAAGAATTTCAAAGAACATGCAGGTTTTAGTTATTGTGCTGCACAACAAGAGAAATACTATGGTTTTAAAGGGCATCTTGTAATTAATTTGGAGGGTATGATTACTGGCTATACTTTCGCTCCAGCAAATGTAGATGAGCGTGATGTTGCACCAGAAATCACAGAAAATATTCATGGGTTACTAGGTGCAGATAAAGGTTACTTAAGACCCAGCTTGAAAGAATACTATAAATTTCAGTATGTTGATCTACAAACTCCTTTAAGAAAGAATATGCCGGACTCTAGATCTCAAGAATCAATGAGGTTGCTTATGAGAGCACGAAGGAAAATTGAAACGGTCATTGGTCAATTAACTGATCGCTTTAATATTCAAAAAGTAAGGGCAAGAGATTTATGGCACTTATCGCATCGTTTTATCAGAAAGATTTTGTCACATACGGTCTGCGTCGTTATGAATAAAAATGTGGTTATTCGCCGATTCAATTTGAAAAGCTTATTTAAAGTTGAGATTGGCGTTATTAACGATAAAAATAAGTAAGAAACTACCAGTTTTATCTGTATTTAGTTCAATTGGTGCTATTCAGCTAAAAAACAATACAACATTTTTCATCCTTATAAGCAAATAAGATTTTTAAGAATCTTAAGAAAATTTAAATTCCTACAGAGGAAAAACAACTCATCAGCTATTCAAAATAAATATAAATAATAGCCAAATATCTATCAAAATTCGATGAACTGGATAGAATTTTCTAAAGTGATTTTCTGCTTTATAAAGATTAGAATAAAATTTCTCAGTGTACTTTTTACTCTTATTTTCTACAAAAATAATTAAAAAATTTCGTATTGTGAAATAAAATTCTAAACAAATTTTTAGCTTATGACCAGAATTTTTTTATTTTTTTGAAAAAAACAAAATTTTTTGACGATTTTCCTTGCTCAAAACGGATTTTTATGATTATTTATTTCGTTATACGAAACTAAAAATTACGGTAAAGGAATTTACCGATATTAAATAAATGGAGATTCATATGATCCGTGACCCGGAAATGCTTGAACAGCTACTATCTACAATTCGTGACTTCGTAAAAAATGAGCTAGTACCTTTAGAGCATGAAGTTGAAGAAAAAAATGCGATTCCTGAACGTATTGTAGAACAGATGAAAGAATTGGGTCTGTTTGGTCTGACGATTCCAGAAGAATATGGTGGTTTAGGCATTACCATGGAAGAAGAAATTCTTGTCGCGATGGAACTAGGCCGCACATCTGCTGCGTTTCGTTCTTTGATTGGTACCAACAACGGCATTGGTTCAAGCGGGATCGTCATTGACGGTACGGAAGAGCAAAAACAGAAATATTTACCGCGTTATGCGACTGGCGAAATCATTGGTTCTTTCTGCTTAACTGAGCCAGATTCAGGTTCAGATGCTGCATCTTTAAAAACCAGCGCAGTCAAGGACGGTGATTACTACATTTTAAATGGTACCAAGCGCTTTATTACCAATGCGCCACGCGCAACAACATTCACAGTAATGGCACGTACTAATCCTGAGATCAAAGGCGCAAGCGGCATTTCTGCATTTTTGGTAGAAGCGGGTACACCAGGACTAAGTCTTGGCAAAATTGATAAGAAAATGGGCCAGCACGGTTCTTATACCTGTGACGTGATTTTTGACAACTGCAAGGTTCATAAAGATCAGCTGATCGGTGGTGTTGAAGGGATTGGCTTTAAAACTGCGATGCGCGTACTGGATAAAGGCCGTTTGCACATTGCCGGTTATAGCGTTGGTATGGCAGAGCGTATGCTGGAAGATGCTTTGAATTATGCAGTTGAGCGTAAACAGTTCGGTCAACCGATTGCTAATTTCCAGTTAATTCAAGGCATGTTGGCAGACTCTAAAGCTGAGATTTATGCAGCCAAATGTATGGTCCTAGATGCGGCACGACTTCGTGATGCAGGTAAAAATGTGACGACTGAATCTTCATGCGCGAAAATGTTTGCCACTGAAATGTGTGGCCGTGTAGCGGATCGTTGTCTACAAATTCACGGTGGTGCTGGTTACATCAGCGAATACTCAATTGAACGTTTCTACCGTGATGTACGTTTATTCCGTTTGTATGAAGGTACAACCCAAATCCAGCAAATTATTATTGCGCGTGAACTGATTAAACAAGCTACTGCTTAACGATTAAATTTGAATAATTGGGAATATTAAAATGAGTACAAAAATTAGATTTAACTGGCAAGACCCATTTTTGTTAGAGCAACAACTGAATGAAGAAGAGCGCATGATCATGGAGTCTGCGCGAGCTTACTGTCAGGGTAAACTTCAACCACGTGTTTTGGAGCAGTTCCGTCATGAAAAAACTGATCCGACCATATTCCGTGAAATGGGTGAGCTTGGCTTACTGGGACCAACGATTCCAGAGCAGTACGGTGGTGCTGGTTTAAATTATGTTAGCTATGGCCTGATTGCTCGTGAAGTTGAACGCGTTGATTCTGGTTACCGTTCAATGGCCAGCGTGCAAAGCTCTCTGGTGATGGTACCCATCAATGAATTTGGTTCTGAAGAACAAAAACAGAAGTATCTGCCGAAGCTTGCCACAGGTGAATACATTGGCTGTTTCGGTCTGACTGAACCGGATCATGGTTCTGATCCAGGTAGTATGATTACTCGTGCTAAGAAAGTGGATGGTGGTTACCGTCTGACTGGCGCGAAAATGTGGATTACCAACAGTCCGATCGCCGATGTATTTGTAGTATGGGCAAAAGAAGTTTCTCCTGAAGGCAATGTTGGTGATATTCGCGGCTTTATTCTGGAAAAAGGCTGGGAAGGTTTATCTGCACCAGCGATTCACGGTAAGGTAGGCTTACGTGCTTCAATTACCGGTGAAATTGTCATGGATAATGTATTTGTACCAGAAGAAAACGCTTTTCCGGAAATCCGTGGCTTGCGTGGTCCATTTACCTGTCTAAACAGTGCGCGTTATGGCATTGCCTGGGGTGCGATGGGCGCAGCTGAATTCTGCTGGCATACAGCGCATCAATATACTATGGATCGTAAACAGTTTGGCCGTCCATTGGCTGCTAACCAGCTAGTTCAGAAAAAACTAGCGGATATGCAAACTGAAATTGCGCTAGGTCTGCAAGTGGCTTTACGTTTCGGTCGTATGAAAGATGAAGGTATTGCTTCAGTAGAAGGAACTTCACTGATTAAACGTAACAACTGTGGTAAAGCATTGGATATTGCTCGTGTTGCCCGTGACATGATGGGTGGTAACGGTATTTCTGATGAATTTGGTGTTGCGCGTCATTTGGTGAATTTAGAAGTGGTCAACACTTATGAAGGTACCCATGATGTACACGCACTGATTCTTGGCCGGGCACAAACTGGAATTGCAGCATTTTCTAATTAAATTGAGATAAACCTCTAGCCAGCATTGCTGGCTAGTTTGGTTTTTCAGTCTTCATTTAATTCGCGGCTTAACTCAGCTTTCTAGAACATATTTGAATACACTACATAGCTACAAGCAAATTAAATCATGATCAAATATTCAATATTTCATTTAAATAATTAGGTGAAATATAAATTTTAAAGGCACAGGAGTGCCAGCAAAGTGTAAAGGAAATTATGGATACGCTCAGTTCACAACCAAACAATCTACCAGAAGAAAATATGCCCAAAAAAAAGGTCTGGATTCTGGCTTTTATATTCTCATTTCTGGCATTGCTGGTGGATGGGGCAGATCTTGCATTACTCGCCTACAGTTTAACCAGTCTCAAACAAGAGTTTTCACTCAGTAGTATTCAGGCCGGTGCGCTCGGTAGTTGGACGCTCGCTGGTATGGCTATTGGTGGCTTTTTTGGTGGCTGGGCATGTGACCGCTTCGGGCGAGTTCGGGTGATTGTGATTGCAATCGTCTTGTTCTCTTCATTGACCTTCTGGTTAGGCTTTACGCAAAGCTATGATGAGTTTAAGTGGTTAAGATTCTTCTCATCTATTGGTTTAGGGGCTTTATATATTGCCTGTAATACCCTGATGGCTGAATATGTTCCAACCAAGTATCGTTCTACTGTACTCGCAGCTTTGATGACAGGCTGGACACTTGGTTCAGTAGTAGCAACTGTTCTTGCAGGATGGTTGCTTCCAGAACTAGGCTGGCGCTACCTTTATTATATTGCGATTATCCCGATTGTTCTTGCTATTGGTATGTTCTTCTTGGTACCAGAGCCACAAGCCTGGTTAAAAGCCCGTCAAGAACGTTTGGCAGCTAAAGCCAGCGGCGTGGTGCAGGAAAAACCAAAGAATACATTCAAGATGATTTTTGCAGATGCTTTAAGCCGTCGCATGTTCATTCTCTGGTCGTTTAGTACTGCATTCTTGCAGTTTGGTTATTATGGTGTGAGTAACTGGTTACCGGCTTATTTGGAATCAGATCTTGGCATCAAGTTTAAAGAAATGACCACCTATATGATTGGTACTTTCCTGATCATGATGTGTACCAAAGTGATCGCGGGTATTATTGCAGATAAAATTGGTCGTCGTGCTGTATTTGCTTTCGGTACGATGGGCACCGCAATCTTTATTCCAATTATTGTCTTTGGCAACACACCGGACAACATCTTATGGCTGATGCTGTTTTTTGGATTCCTTTACGGTATTCCATATGGCATTAACGCGACTTATATGACTGAAAGTTTCTCTACTAAAGTCCGTGGTACAGCAACAGGTGGAGCTTATAACATTGGCCGTTTAGGCGCAGTATTAGCACCCGTAACGATTGGCTATTTTGCTCAGGGCGGCTCAATTGGTACAGGTCTACTGATTATGAGTGTGGCTTATTTTGTTTGTGGCCTGATCCCAGCCATTTTCATTAAAAACCGTTTATTTGACCCACAAAAAGCTGACTAATTTGCAGATCAAATATTTTATAGCGACAGGTTAAAAGCTAGGAAGCAATAGAATGAATAAAATTACACAGGATATCGAGACCGTACTGAAGCAAATTCCAGACGGTGCGCATATTATGACAAGTGGCTTCGGCCTGGCAGGACAGCCAATCGAACTGATTGAAGCATTGATTGATATTGGTCCTAAAGATCTGACCATTATCAATAATAATGCTGCTTCTGGTGACCGTGGCCTAACCAACCTGTTATTGTCAGGACTGGTGAAGAAAATGATCTGTTCATTTCCTCGTGCCAATAATTCCAAGGTTTTTGAAGAGCTGTATAAAGCAGGAAAGGTTGAGTTAGAATTGGTTCCACAAGGCAATCTGGCTTGCCGTATCCAGGCAGCGGGTGCAGGTCTGGGCGCTATTTTTACTCCAACAGGTTTTGGAACCAAAATTGCCGAAGGTAAGGAAACCCGCCATATCAATGGTAAGGATTATGTGCTGGAATATCCAATTCATGCCGACTATGCCTTGGTTTATGGCAATCAGGCTGATCAATGGGGCAACTTAACCTACCGTAAAGCAGCGCGAAATTTTGGCCCATTAATGGCAAAAGCAGCCAAAACCACCATTGCTCAGGTACATGAAATTGTGGAGCTAGGCGAGCTTGATCCAGAGATTATCGTGACGCCGGGTATTTTTGTGCAGCATGTGGTGAAGGTAGGAGATATCAAATAATGACTATTCAAAAACGTACACGTGAACAAATTGTAGAAAAAGTTGCACAAGATATTCCGACCAGTTCTTATGTGAATTTAGGTATTGGCTTACCAACACGCGTTGCCGGTTATTTAAAACCTGAACAAGATATTGTCCTGCATTCTGAAAATGGCGTTCTGGGTTTTACCGCTTTAACCGATCCCGAACTTGCTGATGATGATCTAATTAATGCCGGTAAAGAACTGGTCAGCATGCTCGATGGCGGCAGTTTTATGAACTCTGCAGATTCCTTCGATATTATGCGTGGCGGCCATTTAGATTTCTGTATTATGGGCGCCTTTCAGGTTGCCGTGAATGGTGATCTCGCTAACTGGCATACTGGTGCACTGGATGCAGTTCCAGCGGTGGGTGGGGCAATGGACCTCGCGGTTGGTGCTCGCTGTGTCTATGTTTGCATGGAACATGTCACTAAAAATGGCGAACCCCGAATTGTTGAAGAGCTGACTTATCCAATTACTGGTAAAAACTGCGTTGACCGCATTTATACCGATTTGTGCGTGATTGAATTAAAAGATGGGCAGGCGCTTGTTACTGAAATTGTTGAAGGTTTAAGTTTTGAAGACTTACAGCAACAAACAGGTTGTACCTTAATTGATGCGCGAGTAAAAAGATAATTTTCATTTAAATATTACATGAGTAAAATAAGAAGCAACAGGAAGTTGCTTCTATAACTATAGGAAAAAATATGTATCAAAACACACAATTGTATATTGCTGGTCAATGGCGTGACAGTATTCAACAACAAACGCTTGCTGTGATTAATCCGGCCACTGAAAAAGAAATTGGCCATGTAGCCAAAGCATCCCTTGACGATGTAGAACAGGCAGTTCAGGCTGCTCAATCCGGTTTTGAAATCTGGAAAAATACACCAGCACAGCAACGCGCTAAAATTATGCAAAAGGCTGCTATTTTATTAAGAGAACGGGCAGCACACATTGCAGAATTGATGAGCTTGGAGCAGGGCAAGCCGCTAAAACAGGCCAAAATGGAAGTTTTGTCTGCTGCAGACATCATTGAATGGTTTTCAGGTGAAGCAATTCGTAGTTATGGGCAAGTTATTCCGTCAAGACAAAGGGATGTACATAGCTATACGATTAAAACACCGGTTGGTATTGTGGCTGCCTTCACGCCTTGGAACTTTCCTATTAACCAGGTCGTGCGTAAATTATCTGCTGCAGTAGCAGCCGGCTGTGCCATTATTGTCAAAGGACCTGAAGAGACACCTGCTTCACCAGCTCAACTTGTCCAGGCTTTTCATGATGCAGGCATTCCTGCTGGTGTGATTAATTTAGTCTATGGTGAACCTGCAGAAATTTCAGAATATTTGATTCCTCACCCTGCGATTCAAAAAATATCATTTACTGGCTCAACGGTCGTAGGTAAACAATTGGCTGCCCTTGCGGGTAAGCATATGAAAAAAACGACCATGGAGTTGGGTGGTCATGCACCTGTATTAATCTTTAAAGATGCCAATCTAGACCTTGCAGCAAAAGAAATGGCTGCAGCAAAATTTCGTAATGCAGGTCAAGTATGTATTGCGCCGACACGTTTTTTAATTGAGAAAGCGGTGTATGAAGATTTCGTTGAAAAATTGAAAAATGAAGTTAGCCAGCTAAAAGTCGGTCATGGTCTAGATGATAATGTAGACGTTGGTCCGATGATTCATGAAAGGGCTTATCAGAATATCCAGAAAACGATTCAGAATGCGCTTCAAGAAGGTGCGGAATTGGTGTGTGGTGGTCAAACACTTGAAGGCCCAGGCTATTTTATTGAACCGACTATTATAAAGGATGTACCGCTGACAGCAGCTTGTATGGATCAAGAGCCATTTGGTCCACTGGCCATATGTATTCCTTTTGAATCATATGATGAAGCGGTAACAGAAGCGAATCGCTTGAACTATGGACTTGCTGCATATGCATATACAGAGAGTAACAGCACCTGTCTCAATTTAGCACGTGATATTGCAAGTGGCATGCTTACCATCAACCATGTGGGACTAGGATTCCCTGAATTACCTTTTGGCGGTCTCAAAGATTCTGGCTATGGAACCGAAGGTGGTAGCGAAGCAATTGAATCGTATCTGGATACACGTTTAGTGACAGTAGCTTCACGTCGTTAAGCAATATGAAATAGGCCTGTACAAGAAGTGCGTGGCTCATCTAATAGAAATAAGAAACAGGGAATAAATAATGCATTGTTATTGCGTCAATGAACATGGTACGCCTTTAGAGCGAATTGAAAGAGAAATTCCTCAACCACAAGGTACTGAAGTACTGATTAAAGTCCAAGCTGCGGGTTTATGTCATACCGATTTACATTTATGGGATGGTTATTATGACTTGGGCGGTGGTAAACGCTTAGCTTTAGCTGATCGTGGGGTTAAACCACCCATTATTTTAAGTCATGAAATTGCAGGGGAAGTGGTTGCAGTCGGTGATCAGGTTGATGACATCCAGTTAGGTATGCAAGCTGTTGTTCATCCCTGGATTGGCTGTGGTGAATGCCGATATTGCCAAATAGACGAAGAAAATCTGTGTATAAAACCTCAGCAACTTGGAATTGTAAAGCCGGGAGGTTTTGCTGAATATATTATTGTTCCTCACACTCGTTATCTAGTCGATATTCAAGGAATTGATCCAGCTGAAGCTGCGCCTCTGGCTTGTGCAGGATTAAGTACATTCAGTGCCTTACAAAAATTTGGTCAACATACTGCCACAGAATCTGTGGTCATTATTGGCGCAGGTGGTCTTGGTCTAATGGCATTGGAATTACTTAAAATTCAAAATGCAAAAGCGCCGATCATGGTCGATATTGATGCACAAAAACTAGATGCTGCAGCAGAATTAGGTGCACTGCATTGTATTAATAGCACTGCACCGGATGCAGTGCAGCAAATACAGGAATTTACCCAAGGCGGTGCACGATTGATTCTGGATCTTGTCGGGAATTCATCGAGTTTAAATTTTGCTTTAAATAGTGCAGCACGTGGTGCGCATATTGTGGTCTGTGGATTGATGGGTGGGGAGGTGAATCTTTCTATCCCAACGATTCCAATGCGTCCATTGACGATCCAAGGTAGTTATGTGGGTACTGTTCAGGAGCTACGAGCTTTGGTAGAGTTGATTGCTCAGACCAGAATGCCACATATTCCTATACAAAAACGCTCAATCAATGAGGTCAACCAAGCCTTTGTAGATTTACAGCAAGGCAAAGTTATTGGGCGTTTAGTCTTAACACATTGATTGAAAATTATCAGACTGCGTGTTAATGCCCCACTTGCTGGGGCATTTTTAATGAAAAATTATATATTTACGCCAATCTCAACTTTAAATAAGCTTTTCAAATTGAATCGGCGAATAACCACATTTTTTATTCATAACGACGCAGACCGTATGTGACAAAATCTTTCTGATAAAACGATGCGATAAGTGCCATAAATCTCTTGCCCTTACTTTTTGAATATTAAAGCGATCAGTTAATTGACCAATGACCGTTTCAATTTTCCTTCGTGCTCTCATAAGCAACCTCATTGATTCTTGAGATCTAGAGTCCGGCATATTCTTTCTTAAAGGAGTTTGTAGATCAACATACTGAAATTTATAGTATTCTTTCAAGCTGGGTCTTAAGTAACCTTTATCTGCACCTAGTAACCCATGAATATTTTCTGTGATTTCTGGTGCAACATCACGCTCATCTACATTTGCTGGAGCGAAAGTATAGCCAGTAATCATACCCTCCAAATTAATTACAAGATGCCCTTTAAAACCATAGTATTTCTCTTGTTGTGCAGCACAATAACTAAAACCTGCATGTTCTTTGAAATTCTTGTGTCTTTTTGCTCGACTATAACGACAAACAGGTATAGGAAATCCATCAATAAAATGAATATGATCCTGACCATAATGTGCAGTTAATTGGGCTGTGATTTTTTGATGAACTTGCCATAAGTTTGCACAATGCTTACAAAAGTTAGGATATGAACCTAAATGAGGGAACCAACTTAAGTAATTGTTTTTAAAAAACATCCATATGCTTTTATCCGTATCCATTTTGAGACACTCACCAACAATTTGCATTGTGATAATTTCAATATCGGTTAAAGCAGGTGGAAAACCACGTTTTCTTAATGGTTCAGAGACTATAGTTGGGTAAATTTCCTCTATGATTAAATAGACAATGATGATAAATTCTTCAGTGGACATAACTGTAATTTTATTTTCATAGACGGATTTAAAATGAGGTTATGTCCTTTTTATTTCAATGACTTAAAAAGTTGAGATTGGCGTATATTTGGATTATATTAACCCGAATCCTGTTTAAGCCAATGATTTCATAATTTGAATTTTTGGCTTATTTTGATGGGTGAGTTGATATGCACATAAAGATGCGTAAATCCCACTTAAAAAGCCTGCCATACTTCTGGGTTTACTCGTCACCAAATTGTATTGACCTTTCAATAAGCTGAATAACGTTTCTATTTTATTGCGCTGTTTCAAATGATATTCATCTGATTCAGAGAGTTGTATAGCCTGCATGTTTTTTCGATGATAAGTAATTAAATCAATATCTTGAGATTTCAACCTACTTTTTAAATCTTGGCTGATATAGCCACGATCCGCGTAAAGCTTAGCTTCTAAGCCGTCAACTAAATGCTCAACCATTCTTATGTCAGCCACATGTCCGTTGGATAATGCTGAACAAACTATTTCTCCAAGTTGATTCATCACAACATGTAATTTACAGCCATAGAACCAGCCCATTGAGCTTTTACCACGAGATGCAATTTTAGATAATGATTTATGGCGTTGAATACGCTGATTTTTACAGACAGGTAAAGTGGTTGAATCAATCCATAAATATTGGCTACGTTGAGCTTTCATTACAGCTACATGTAAAGCATGTAGTGCTAATTGATGCATATTAATCAGGTGAATCATCCGTTGATAACAGGGTAAGCTCTTAAATAAATGACTTTTATCCTGTTTCAGCCATGAAAAAAATGCTTTGAAATTATTGAAGTGAGAACACTTATACCAAATGGCGATAAAACTAATTTCCGAGATAGTCAGTTGGGCAGTTCGAATTCTTACAGAATGAGAACTCTGTTTGAGAAATGTCCAATAAGTTGCTTCAAATTTAATAAAGAAATCATCAATTACGCAAAATAATTCGGTACTATTAAACATCAGGACTAGAGTTGTGAGTTTTGTGTGGTAACTCAACTGATGGCTCTAGTCCTCATGTTTTTCAAGTCAATTTCTTATCCGCGATTCGGGTTATATTAAGACTGTAATGGGTTATCGGCTAAATTGCGTTCGCGGCTTAGGTCATAGCGGTTAATACTAAAGATGAGCAAGGCAAAGACAAAGCCCAATGCAACACAGGCTGACCAGCCATACATTTTCCATAAATGCAGCGATAAAAATGCCCCCAGACCGGCACCTGAAAAATAACAGGTCATATAGATGGCATTAATCCGCGAGCGAGCCTGCATTGAAATTCGATAGACCAGATTCTGGTTCAAGACATGCAAACAGGAAATTCCGAAATAAGCCAGAATTAAGCCCAGGATATAAATCCATAAATAATTCTGGGCAAAGAATAAGGGAATCCAGGCTAGAATCAGTCCGCATGTGGCTAGGTGCGCAATCCATTTTTCCCGATGCCTACCAATCATTTTACCGGTCCACTGAGAGGACCAGATGCCGACCACCCCCACAATACCCATGAGACCAATCTGGAAATCATTAAAATGATACGGTGCTTCAGCCAGAATAAAAGTCATGGTAGTAAAGATAATACTCAGCATGCCAAAGCCCAAGCCGCCGATCATACTACGCCTGATCAGCATGGGTTCTGTTCGGGCAAAGGTAAATAGTGAGCGATAAATTTGCAATATATTCATCTGTAACTGGCTCTTGGCACTCGGCAACTGGAACCACATGGCCAGACTTAGCAGAAGAATTGCACAACCACTAAATAGGTATACCGCATGCCAGGACCATAAAGTAGAAATCAGTCCGGCCACGGTACGGGCAAACAGAATACCCACCAGAACACCACTCATGAGTAGGCCAACGACTTCGGCACTTTTATCACGCTGCGACAGGCTGGCGGCAAAAGGAATCAGAATCTGGGTGGTGATCGAACAAAAAGAGGCGAGCAGGGTAAAGCCATACAACATATGCAGATTGGTACTGGCTGAAAGCCCAATAAGCGCCAATCCGGTACAGAACATCAAACTGCAGATATACAACCGTTTTTCGAACAAGTCACCCAAAGGGACAAACAAAAATAATCCGGTGGCATAGCCAATCTGGGTCAGTACTACAGTCCAGCCAGACTGAGCCACACTGATCTGCAGATCCTCTGCAATAGAATAAATCAAGGGCTGGTTAAAATAGTTACAACCTGCGCAGAGTGCGCAGGTCATTGCCATCATGAACATGAAACGGCGTGAAATTTGCCCTTGGGCTGACATCCTTGTCTCCTGAGGCTTTAAAAACTATAGTTGGCAGAGAGGTTGATACGCGAAATATCTGCTTCCTTATTGTCAAAGGTTTCACGCTTGCCATGATGATATTCTGCACCCAAATTAATCTTTGGAACAGGAGAATAGATCACGTTAGCCACATAGTCGGTTAAGCGCTTATTGGTTTCCGGATTGGCTTTGGCATAATCGCTAGAATCATCAAAATCAACCACGCTGGCATTAATACTACTACGTAGTTTCGGCGTAAATTTATGCGTGAAGCCAATATTTATACTATTGAACTCATTCAATAAAAGTTCATTATTGATTGGATCGACTGAATAATCGCCACCCCAGGCAGCACCATCGGTTGTTGAACCTTGAGTCAAGAAAGCTGCAATACGCTGATCACCGACCATATGGAAATAGTTCCCCTGAATTGAGTTTTGATCATCTAAACGGTAACGTCCACCAACGCCCACACCCCAGCCAACTTTTTCAATATCACCTGTATCTGTTTGCGCTTGCTTTTGATTGACAAAGCCTTGAGCTAATAAATGAACAGGACCTGATTGATGAACATATTTAGTGCTTAAGGCAGGTAAGGCAGAAGAACGATCGCCACCGGCCATGTACTCCAGACCGACATTCCAGGTATTTTCCGGATCAAGTTTGAAAGCATAGCTCACCTGAGGTGTACGTAAGACTGATCCACCCAGGAAC
Source organism: Acinetobacter sp. PW68 (assembly GCF_020982655.1). Taxonomy (NCBI): domain Bacteria; kingdom Pseudomonadati; phylum Pseudomonadota; class Gammaproteobacteria; order Moraxellales; family Moraxellaceae; genus Acinetobacter; species Acinetobacter sp. PW68. The sequence goes on from NZ_JAHZSX010000002.1 coordinate 97,460, forward strand.
AAGCTGTAGTCGACAGCTTCAGTGCTAATCTCTGGTGTTGACATCAATGACCAGGCCTGACCAAACGTCCAGTTATAGTATTTTAAGTGTGCATGACGGATACGTAATCCACCATCGCCTTTACCATTGTTGGTCCAGAAGTCGGCTTCTAAACGAGCAGAAACATTCGGATTGCCTCCTAGATCTTTGGCCAGGAAACCAATCCGGCTGGCAGCCGCAGTAAAATCGGAACGTACAGAATCCGGTTCAGTAAAAGGTACTTTATTAATCTGGTTAATGGTACGGCCACGGGCTTCAGTAGTACTTTTGAAATCGACTGCGCCATCAAAGCGAATCAATCCATAGACATCGACATTGTCTACCATTGAACTCAAAGTTTTAGAGTCTTGTGCTTTGGCTTCTTCTTGCTGGTTCTTTAACGCAAGTTGTGCTGCTTTTTGCTGTTCCAATTCGGCCTGGATTTGCTTTAACTGTGATTCTAAAAACTGCATCCGGTCTTCAGACGCTTCTGCTGAAAATGCCTGTGCTGAAGCAATACCACATAATGTCGCTAAAACTAATTTTTTCATTTCTTAATCCCTAAAGAAATTTTCTGATATCTAAAAAGGAAAATCTTTCCTTGTCATTGCTCTCATTGCTAAATGCAGAGATGCACTTTTGAATGATGAATACGATTCTCGTTCAACCAAGAAACATCCTGTTCAGGTCAAAGGGCATGTATTCGATATTTAAAGTCATAAAAATATGGATGAAGGAGGGCAATGAATTCATAGCCCTCCTAAGTTAAAACTTATTCTGCTTTTTGTGGATCGTATAAACGGTCTTTAATAAACAGGGCAGGAATCAAACCGCATAGGAAGTAAGCTGCACCCATCACCAATAGACCCGTACCGATCGAACCATTCATCGCAAGATAACCAATCGTAATTGGAGCGAAGATTGCACCGATACGACCAATATTGAACGCACCGCCAACTGCTGTACCACGAACTCCAGTTGGGAAACTTTCAGTTAGATAGGTTGCATTAATCGCATATGGAATACCGTACAGGAAGCCGAAGATCAGCATCAGTACACCAATGTTATCAGCATTGTGCATATACACCACGACAGGAATAAACAGTGCTGTTCCCATGGTGCCGAAAGCAAACACAATACGGCGACCAATTTTATCAGCCACATAACCTGCAATGATTTTGGCAAACATCATGGTGATAAAGGTACCTACCATGTATAACGCCATTTCCTTGAATTTAATGCCCAATTCAGCTTCAAGATAACTTGGTAACCAGTTACTTACACCGAAATAACCGAATAGCAGGAAACCAGAGCTGAAAGACCATAAGATGAACATCTTGCCATGGGTCTTATCTTTAAGAATGGTGATATATGGATTGCCTTTTTTGGCATCATTATCCACGATCTGACCAGTTCTTTTCATTTCACGGACACGTTTCCATGACTCTGGCTCTGGTACCATGAAGTGCATCAAAATACCCAAAGCTAATGGGGCAATTGTCACCCAGTACAGCATACGCCAGCCGAATTCAGGAATAATCCAGCCAGAAAGCATGGTAATCACCAATGAACCTAAAGTGAAACCAGTCATTAATGTTGCCAATACTGTAGTACGGTATTTGGTCGGTACGTATTCTGACATCAGGGTATTACAGGCAATATATAAACAGCCTAAACCTAAGCACGAAAGGGTACGTAAAATCGCAAACTCTTGATAAGACTGGGAAAAACCTGAATAGGCAGACAAAATTGAGAAGGAAATAGTGGCCAATACGATGACACGTACGCGACCGAATTTGTCACAGGCCCATCCGCCAATAAAGCCACCGATCCCCATACCCAAAAGAGAATAACTTCCCAAGGCACCGGCCTGTACAGAAGTTAGCCCCCATTCTGCTTTCAAACTGGTCAAGCTGAAAGCCAGAATACCAATGTCTGCACCGTCAGATAGTAAAATCAAAAAAGCGAAGACAAAGGCCGTCATCCACAGGCGTTTAGGTGCCTGCTTAACGGTGTCGTCGGAGGAGACCCCCGTTTTAGTTTCCTCAGCTACGATGGTATCGTTTGTCATTCTTATATCCTCTATATATTAAAGTAGCATTCCTCTGCTACCGCTAAATTCATTTTCTTCCTCACGGAAAAGCATTTTCCTCATCTAAGGTCTAAGCGTCTGTGCGCATTCGCCCTGTTATGATCAGGCTGGATCTGATTTTTCCGTTTCACCTTGAGTGAAAAATCACTGAACAACGTAGTATCCTTATGACGGAAATTAATTTTTTTATTTTGTATTGTGGTTAATATTTACATAAATGAATAACCAAAATTCGAATTAAATAATTAATTCCGTATTGCGAAATCAATTAACCATAAAATAGCCAACTGAACAAGAGTTTTTACTCTAATTTTTATTAAAAAATAACTTTTTTGAGTTTTTGAGAGAAAAAATCTTGATTTATGGGTCTAGAAACCGTAGTTTTATATAAAATAAAATTTCGCTATACAAAATAAATGGAGATTTTTGATGGAACAGGTAGTTCAAGTAGAGCAAATCTCGACACATGTGGCGATGGTCAAGATCCATCGTCCAGAAGCTAAAAATGCCCTGAATACAGAAGTGCGTCAGAAACTGGCTGCGGCTTTTCTGCAATTGAATGACGATGAAAATATCCGTGCCATTATTCTCACTGGCGGTGAAACTGACTTCGCTGCAGGCGCTGACCTTAAAGAACTGGCAAATGCTGAAACGATCCAGATGATGCAGCGTCGTACCGAACGTTACTGGCAAGCGATTGCACAATGTTCAAAACCAGTGATTGCAGCAGTAAACGGTTATGCATTGGGCGGCGGTTGTGAACTGGCAATGCATGCGGACATTATCATTGCTGGAAAAAGTGCCCAGTTCGGTCAGCCTGAAGTCAAAGTAGGGGTAATGCCGGGTGCTGGTGGTACACAGCGTTTATTCCGTGCCGTGGGTAAATTTCATGCAATGCGCATCATTATGACGGGTTGTCTGGTACCAGCGCCGGAAGCTTATCAGATTGGCCTGGTGTCTCAAGTAACGGAAGACACTGAAACCCTGGCAACAGCAATCAAAATGGCTGAAGGTTTGGCAAAAATGCCGCCAATTGCGCTGGAACAAATCAAGGAAGTGGCTTTACTGGCTGAAGATGTGCCACTCAATGCCGGCTTAATGCTGGAACGTAAATCCTTCCAGATGCTGTTTTCTTCAGAAGATCAAAAAGAAGGTATGCAAGCCTTTATTGAAAAACGTAAACCAAATTATCAGGGACGATAAGCATGAGCATTCAAATTCAGAAAATCGGTATTATTGGTGTAGGTACGATGGGTGCGGGCATTGCCCAGATCGCAATTCAGTCTGGCCATGATGTCGTACTGTTTGATGCCAAAGCAGGTGCTGCTGAACAGGCACAGGAAAAGCTGGCTAAAACATTAAATACCCTGGCTGATAAAGGTAAATTCAGCCATGAAAAAGCTGCTGAAGATCTTGCTCATTTATCGATTGCTCATCAGATCGAAGATCTGAAAGATTGCGATTTAATAGTTGAAGCGATTATTGAAAATCTGGAAATCAAACAAAAGCTGATGCAGCAGCTTGAAGGCATTGTGAAACCTGAAGCGATTCTGGCATCCAATACATCTTCACTATCCATTAGTGCGATTGCTGCCAATTGCAGCCAGCCGGAACGCGTTGCCGGTTATCACTTCTTTAACCCGGTTCCACTGATGAAAGTGGTTGAGGTCATTGAAGGTTTTAATACCCGTGCTGATATTGTGGATGCACTTACTCAGCTGTCGACCAAGATGGGACATCGCCCGGTAAAAGCTAAAGACACTCCAGGATTTATCATTAACCATGCAGGTCGTGCCTTTGGTAGCGAAGCCTATGCAATTCTGAATGAAAATGTCACTCCATTTTATGAAATTGATCGCATCTACCGTGACGGGATCGGTTTCAAGATGGGGCCATTCGAGTTAGGCGATCTGACCGGGATGGATGTATCTCATCCAGTGAGCGAATCGATCTATCACCAATATTATGAAGAAGCGCGTTACCGCCCAAGCGTGATTACCCGCCAGCGTTTTATTGCTAAACAGCTAGGCCGTAAAACTGGTAAAGGTTTTTATGATTACACTTCAGGTAGCAAAGTAGGTGATGTGGCTCCAACACTGGTTGAAAAGCTGGATCAATATCCATTGGTTTGGCTAGGTACAGAATATAGCGAAGACCGTCAGGCGCTTGAGCAATATCTGCAGCAGTTCAACATCCAGATCGAGCAGACTGAAACACCTTCAGCAGATGTTTTAATTCTGATTGCGACTTATGGTGAAGATGCAACTTCAGCCGCAGTCCGCTATCAGGTGTCTCCGCAGCAAGTAGTCTGTATTGATCTGCTTTACGGTCTGAATAAACACCGTACTTTAATGCCAACGTTTGTGACCAAAGCTGAACTGGTAACCGCAGCACAATCGATTTTCAATCTGGATGGTGTGACTGCGAGCACAATTCAGGAAAGCGTCGGCTTTGTGGCTCAGCGTGCTTTGGCCATGATCGTGAATCTTGGCTGTGATATTGCCCAGCAAGGTGTTGCCACTGTAGAAGACATTAATATTGCCGTGAAATTAGGCCTTGGTTATCCATACGGCCCAATTGAATGGGGCGATGTATTAGGTGCTGAAAAAATTCTGAAAATTTTAGACCGCATGACTGCGATTACTCGTGACCAGCGTTACCGCCCAAGTCCTTGGTTGCGCCGCCGCGTTCAGCTCGGTTTACCTCTTGTTCATACTACACATTAATTAAAAAGTTAAAGGAATAACACTCATGTTAAATGCCTATATTTATGATGGTTTACGTTCACCAATCGGTCGCCACGCAGGAAGCCTGGCAACTGTACGTCCAGATGATCTGGCAGCAACAGTCATTAAAAATCTGCTAGAAAAAACCAGTATTCCAGCAGCGGACGTAGAAGATGTGATCTTTGGTAGCACGAACCAAGCCGGTGAAGACAGCCGTAATGTGGCTCGATTTGCAGCATTGCTTGCTGGTATGCCAGTGACAGTTCCAGGTCAAACAGTGAACCGTCTATGTGCGTCGGGCCTGGGTGCTGTGATCGATTCAGCACGTGCCATTACCGCAGGTGAAGGCGAACTGTATATTGCAGGTGGTGTAGAAAGCATGACGCGTGCACCGTTTGTAATGGGTAAAGCTGAAAGCGCGTATTCACGTGATGCCAAAATCTATGACACCACTATTGGTACACGTTTCCCGAACCGTAAATTCACCGATCAGTTTGGCGCGCACAGCATGCCAGAAACAGGTGATAACGTCGCTGAAGAGTTTGGCATTACGCGTGAACAGGCAGATACTTTTGCTGCTGCATCACAAGCGAAATATCAAGCTGCAAAAGAAGCAGGTTTCTTTGAAGGTGAAATTACCCCGATTGAAGTTTCACAAGGGCGTAAATTACCGCCTAAATTAGTGACTGAAGATGAACATCCACGTCCATCTTCGACATTTGAAGCATTATCCAAGTTAAAACCGCTTTTCGAAGGTGGTGTTGTGACTGCAGGTAATGCATCAGGTATCAATGACGGCGCTGCAGCACTGATTATCGGCAGTGAAAAAGTTCAGGAACAGTATGGCTTAAAACCTTTAGCTCGTATTCTGTCTTCTGCAGCCGCTGGCATTGAGCCACGCATCATGGGTGCGGGCCCAATTGAAGCAATCAAAAAAGCTGTAAAACGTGCAGGTTTGACGCTAGATGATATGGACATTATCGAGATCAATGAAGCATTTGCCAGCCAGGTGTTATCTTGCCTGAAAGGTCTGGATGTGGCTTTTGATGATCCGCGTGTCAACCCAAATGGTGGTGGCATTGCGATTGGCCATCCACTAGGCTGTTCAGGTGCGCGTTTGGCTTTAACTGTTGCGCGTCAATTACAGCGTACTGGTAAAAAATATGCCGTGATCAGCCTGTGTATCGGTCTGGGTCAAGGCCTGGCGATGGTGATTGAAAACCCTGAAGCTGCATAACAGCTTTAGTTATCGTATTAATGCCATGTATAGATGATATGCATGGCATTTTTTATTGGGCTATTTATATAGAAATACAAATCCCTGCAAATGCAGGGAATGTTTAAATCAGCGTAAGGATTATTTACGGCCAGTAACCAATAAAGTTGCTGAACCGAAAGCATAAAGTTTACCGTCTTTATCTACAATTCGGCCTTCTGAAGTCAACACATTGCGTCCAATCCGGATCACTTCGCCAATCGCAGTATAAGTTTCGCTATTTTTCATGGCTTTGAGCATTTTGACATTCAGGTCAATAGTGGAAAAACTCACGCCCGCATCAACTGTAGTATGAACTGCTGCACCGGTTACGCTGTCTAGAACCGTGGCGCAGAATCCACCATGAATGCCGCCTTGCAGGTTGAAATGACGTTCATCTGGATAAACTTCATATTCCACATGGTTTTCACGGACTACACTGAGTTTCATGGGAATGAGTTGTCCCATCGCTGAGCCAGGTAATTCGCCATTTTTAATTGCAGTTAGATATTCAAGTCCATTCATTTGAGCTGTAGTCATATAGCTTCCCTTTAATAAAATATTTCGCCTTATGAAATAATATTCTGTTTTTCTAAAATTATGATATAACAGATAGTGATCGAAATGCTATATTTATCCAGGATGGAATGATGACAATAAAAAATCTCGTCACAGCTGCTGAATGGCAGGCACGCTGTGAACTGGCTGCGCTTTATCGCATTATTGCGCATTATCGGATGACTGACCTGATTGATACCCACATCAGCCTAAGAGTCCCAGATCAACCAGACTGCTTTCTGATTAATCAATATGGTGTCGCATTTGAAAAAATGCGTGCCTCAACGCTGGTGAAGATTAATCATGAAGGGCAGGTGGTAGAAAGCTATGAACAAGACAAGCCAGTCAATATGGCAGGCTTTGTGATTCATTCTGCAATTCATGACGCGCATCCTCATCTGAACTGTGTCATTCATACGCATACCGCGGATGGAATTGCTGTTTCTGCGCAGAAACACGGCCTTCTCCCAATTTCCCAGCATACCATGAAATTTTATCAGCATGTGGCCTATCACGAATATGAAGGCGTTGCGCTTTCAACTGACGAACAAGAACGCTTGATTCAGGACTTGGGCGACCATCGTGCCATGATTTTACGCAATCACGGGCTATTAACAGCTGGGGAAACCATTGCGCGGGCTTTTCATGAAATCTATTTCCTGGAACGCGCCTGTCAGGCACAGGTGAAGGCCTTAAGCGGCGGTGCCGAGTTGCATTATCCAGCTGAAGAAGTCCGGATTAAAACAGCCAAACAGTTCGCCAGTCCTCTCATTGAACCGATTTTACAGCGTGCCTGGCAGGCCGCTTTGTCCCTGATTGAGCATCAATATACGGAGTATGCATCATGATTGTTATTTCCAGTTCTGTACCAAATATTGAAGCCATTCTGGTCAGGTCTTTTCAAAAATATGCGCCAGCTGGTAGTTTCTGTACAGTTGACAGCCCTGAAGCTGAACAGGCAACCACGGTTGCTGCCTGGTTTCCAGATCTGGAAAAAGTGCAGCAGCTACCAAAGCTTGGCCTGATTCATTCGATTGCTGCTGGGGTAGAACATTTAAACTTAAATGCTGTACGCCCAGATCAAGCCGTTTGCCGGGTACTGGATCCACATCACCAAAAGGGCATGTTTGATTATCTGCTTTGGGGCGTGCTGTATTTTCAGCGTTATTTTGACCGCATGATTCAGCAACAAAAGCAGCAGCTATGGAAGCAGTATCGTCAGAGTTATAGCCAGCATATCCAGGTCGGAATTATGGGACTGGGGCATATGGGCGGATACGTAGCAGAACGTTTCGCAGACATGGGCTATCAAGTCTCTGGTTGGTCGAATTCCCCAAAAGACATTAATCAAGTCAAAAGTTATGTGGGTCAAGAACAGCTTACCGAGTTCCTGGCGCAAAGTCAGATTCTGATTAACCTGCTACCCCTTACCGAAGAGAATACTGGGATTCTTTCTGCTGAATTATTTCAGCAACTGCCTGAACAGTCAGCTTTGATTCATGTCGGGCGTGGCCAGCATTTAATCGAGCAGGATTTATTGGATGCGCTGGATTCTGGTCATCTGCGTGGTGCAATTGTCGATGTCTTTGAGCAGGAGCCGTTACCTGCGGACCATCCATTCTGGCAGCACGAAAAAATTGTGGTAACGCCACATGTCGCCTCACATGCGCCGATGTCTGTGGTGGTAGAGCAGATACTGGAAAATGACCGTCGTTTAAATCAAGGGCTGGATTTGTGTCATCAGGTGGATGTCAATAAAGGCTATTAATTGTAGGGATACAGACAAAAAAATAAGGAAATTGATGATGTGGGAAATGATTCAGACCCAGGTTCAGCAAGGCGTCGCGACTTTAAGTTTTAATCGGCCAGATTCACTGAACAGTTTCAATCGGCAAATGCATGAGGAAGTGCAGCAGGTGCTGAAAAGCTGGAATACAGACTCGGATATTCGGGTGATTGTGATTCGTGGTAATGGTCGGGCATTTTCAGCGGGACAGGATTTAAAAGAACGTGCTGGGCAGCTCGGTAGTGTGCCGTTGCCTCCCGAAGGCTCTCTAGCCAAATATTATAATCCTTTGATCAACCTGATTCGTAAAAGTCCCAAACCGGTGCTTGCGGCAGTAAATGGTGTGGCTGCCGGTGCAGGGGCCAATATCGCGCTGGCTTGCGATCTGGTTATTGCCAAGGAAAGTGCCAAATTTATTCAAGCCTTTTCAAAAATTGGCTTAATTCCTGATGCCGGCGGCACCTGGATGTTGCCGCGTTTAATTGGTTATGCACGCGCTATGGCACTGACTTTACTCGGTGAGCCTGTGCATGCCAAAGAAGCGGCTGAAATGGGCATGATCTGGAAAATGACCCCTGATGCAGAATTTGATGTTTATATCGAAGAACTTGCACAGCGACTGGCACAACAGCCGACCTATGCACTGGCTTTAACTAAACAGGCGCTGCAACGCAGTGCTGAAAATAGCATGGATCAGCAACTGGAGCTGGAACAAAACCTGCAATATCTGGCCCTGAGTAGTCAGGATTATAAAGAAGGTGTACAGGCCTTTGTTGAAAAACGTCCTGCACAATTTACCGGACGCTAAGGAGAGCATTCATGAATATTCAAACACGTATTACTGAGCTTTTAGGCATTCGCTATCCGATTATTCAGGGCGGCATGATGTGGGTCGGTACCGCAGAAATGGCCAGTGCAGTCTCCAATGCGGGTGGTTTGGGAACGCTGACGGCATTGACACAACCCACACCTGAAGCGCTGACCAAGGAAATTGCACGTTGCCGTGAAATGACGGATCAGCCTTTTGCGGTCAATTTAACTTTATTACCCGCTGTAAACCCACCGCCGTATGCCGAATATCGTCAGGCCATTATTGAAAGTGGAATCAAGATTGTAGAAACGGCAGGTAACAAGCCACATGAACATATTGAGGCCTTTAAACAGCACGGCATCATTGTGATTCATAAATGTACCTCGGTCAGACATGCACTTTCAGCACAACGAATCGGTGCGGATGTGATCTCGATTGACGGTTTTGAATGTGCCGGCCATCCGGGTGAAGATGATATTCCTGGACTAATCCTGATTCCAGCAGCCGCTGATCAGCTCACTATACCGATTGTAGCGAGTGGTGGTTTTGCGGATGGTCGTGGTCTGGTAGCAGCACTCGCTTTAGGTGCTGAAGGCATCAATATGGGGACACGTTTCTGTGCCACACAAGAAGCGCCAATCCATCCCAACATCAAGCAGTTTTATGTCGACAATGATGAAAGGGCAACGCATCTGCTTTACCGCCAGTTCAGAAATACTGCGCGTGTTGCGAAAAATGCGGTATCTGACCTCGTCGTTAAAATGGGTGAAGATCCAGGTCTGGAATTTGAACAGATTCGCCCTTATGTCAGTGGCTTAAAAGGCAAGCTGGCTTTGGAAAATGGCGATGTAGATGCAGGCGTACTGACAGCAGGTCAAGTCATGGGATTGATCCATGATATCCCGACCTGTCAAACGCTGATTGACAATATCATGCAAGAAGCAGAACAGATTGTTCAGCAACGTTTGGCTCAGTTTTTCCCGCGCTAGATCACTTTATTTTGATCATTTAATCAAAAGCCATTCATTGTTGAATGGCTTTTTTATACCAAAGTTTTAATTTTTTAAATGTGATTTTTTATGTCATGACTAGATTTTATCCATACACTTATATTATATTCGACCTAAAACATAATTTCGTATTATGAAATTAATTGTCATAAATATACAAATTAGAACTCATACAAGGGAATTACGATGAGAAATTATATTGCGCCATTAAAAGACATGAAGTTTGTGCTGAAAGATCTGCTCAATGTTGAACAGAAATATGAAGGCTATGCAAAGTTCGCAGACAAAGTTTCTATGGATATTATGGAACAATATCTGGAAGTCGCTGCGGACTTTTGCCAAAACGAACTTCTACCGATTAATGCAACAGGCGACCAGCAAGGCTGCCGTTTGCAGGATGGCGTCGTAACTACACCGGATGGTTTTAAAGCGGCTTATGACAAATATGTAGAACTCGGCTTTACCTCATTAACTGGCGATGAAAAATATGGTGGCCAAGGCTTCCCGACCTTATACCGTATTGCCATTTCTGAAATTATTACGGCGACCAACTGGTCTTGGGGTATGTACCCAGGCCTGTCTCATGGTGCGATGCGTACTTTAGAACATCACGGTAGTGATGAACAAAAACAGAAATTCCTGGTGCCTTTAATTGCAGGACGCTGGACCGGAACCATGTGTTTAACTGAATCACATGCCGGTTCTGATCTGGGCCTGATCCGTACCAAAGCGGTGCCAAATGAAGATGGCAGCTACAGCATCAGTGGTGAGAAAATCTTTATTTCTGCAGGTGAGCATGACCTGGCTGAAAATATCGTACATATCGTACTAGCACGTTTACCGGATGCGCCTGCCGGCACCAAAGGTATTTCGCTGTTTATCGTACCTAAATACAATCTGGATGACGCTGGAAATGTGGCTTCACGCAATGGCGTGGTGTGTAGCGCGATTGAACACAAGATGGGTATTCATGGCAATGCGACCTGTGTACTGAATTTTGATAATGCCAAAGGTTTCCTGATCGGGCCTGAAAACCGCGGCTTGAACTGCATGTTTACTTTCATGAACTCTGCACGTATTGGAACGGCGATTCAAGGTCTTGCTGCAGCTGAATCGTCTTATCAAGGCGCATTGGCTTATGCCAAAGACCGTCTGGCCATGCGTTCACTTGAAGGTGCGAAAGAGCCAAACCTACCTGCGGATCCAATCATCGTGCATCCAGCGGTGCGTAATATGCTACTGACTCAAAAAGTATTTGCAGAAGGTTCACGTGCCTTGGCTTACTATCTGGCGACTTATGCTGATATTGCGGAAGCAACGGACAATCCTGAAGAGAAGAAAGCCGCAGAAGACCGTCTGGCATTATTAACCCCAATTGCTAAAGCATTAATGACCGAAACAGGTGTAGAAGCGGCCAAACATGGTATGCAGGTCTTTGGTGGTCACGGTTATATTGCTGAACATGGCATGGAACAGATTGCCCGTGATGCACGTATTGCCAGTCTGTATGAAGGTACTACTGAAATTCAATCAATCGACTTACTGGCACGTAAAGTACTAGGTTCAAAACTAGGTTTGTTGACTGCCTTAACTGATGAAATCCAAGGTTTTGTGAAAGAGCATCAGCAACATGCCCAGTTTAACCAGCAAGTGGCACAAGTGAGTCAGTTGACTGAGCAATGGCTAGAATTAACCAAAACGATTCAGGCTCAGGCACAACAGTCTGCAAATGAAATCGGTGCGGCATCAGTCGATTACTTATACTTCTCTGGTTATGTGGTGTCTTCGTATTTATGGCTGAAAATGGCGATTACGGCGCAGCAAAAAATTGAAGAGGGCAATACCGATCCGTTCTATGCAGCGAAGATCAAAACCGCGCAATTCTTCTTTGCACGTATTCTGCCAAGAACTTCAACTCACGTTGCCAATATTCAGGTCGGTGGTGAGAGCCTGTTCCTGCTGACTCCTGAAGAGTTTAAATTCGATTAATTCTTTTACCCACGATCAATCTCTCGATCGTGGGTCTTTTTTTTCTTACTACTTTTTTCATCCTGCACAAAATTCAATATCGATGGATACTTTTTAGTATTGCATCGGCCATAAAACAACAAGATCAGGAGTCTATATGGATTTAGACATGATTACGCGACAATGTCCTTATGGTGATCTACAACTGACTTATCATGAAGTCGGACAGAAATCCTCATATCCCACCATTATTCTGATTCATGGCACAGGTGGAAATACCGATAAACATTTCAGTTATATTTTTCCCATGCTCGGTATTCATCAGCGGGTTTTATCCATTAATTTGCATACCCCAGATAAATCCGATTTAGCAGTGACTGATTTTAGTCAACAAGTTGAAGCGCTGATCAAGCATGCTGTGGCAGAAGATGAAGCAATTACTGTGGTGGGTTATTCACTTGGTGCCGTGATTGCTGCACAAGTAGCCGCGAGTCTTAAACAGCGCGTGGCACGTTTGATTCTGTTGGCCGGTTGGGCAAAAACCAGTTCGGTGCAACAACTACGGACCACGATCTGGCAACAGTTATTTAACGACCAATCCGCAGCCTTGCCACATTTTGTGAATTATTGCCTGTATAGCGATGATTATCTGTCTGCTCGAACTGAAAAACAGGTGCTCGATCTGGCACGCTTTGTAAAACCTTCCCAAGATGCAGCCAAACAGCGTGAACTGAATTATCGCATTGATATCACCGCCATTTTGCCGGACATCTCTGCGGAGACATTGATCGTAGCTTGCCGTGAAGACCGCATGGTACCTTTAGCACAAGCCAAATTACTGTTTGCTTCGATTCAAAACAGCCGTTATATCGAAATTGCTTCAGGACATGCAATCCATATTGAAGCTCCAGCAGAGGCGGTGCAACTGATCAACCAGTTTAGCCAGCATCCAGAACAATATCCGTCGAATCAAAAAATCCAGCCCATGATGCCTTAAAAAAGGAGAAAAATAATGCAAGCTCAAGGACAGCACAGCAAGATTTTAATTGTAGGCAGCGGTTTTGGTGGCCTAGGCATGGCGATCCGTCTTAAACAGCAGGGCATTCACGATTTTAAAATTATTGAACGTGCAGCAGAAGTAGGTGGCACATGGCGTGATAACACCTATCCCGGCGTCGCCTGTGATGTACCGTCACATTTATATTCTTTCTCTTTCATTAAAAATCCGAACTGGTCACGTGTCTTTCCGCAAGGGGCAGAAATTCAGCGCTATTTGATTCAATGCTGTGATCAGGAAAATATCCGGCCACATATTGATTTTCAGACTCAACTTGAAAATTCCAGCTGGAATGCCAAGAAACGCATTTGGGAAATACAGACCTCTAAAGGCGTTTATCAGGCAGAATTTTTAATTACAGCAACCGGGCATCTGGCAGATGAACATCTGCCGCAAATTCCGGGACTGGATGAATTTCAAGGTCAGGTGATGCATTCCGCACGATGGAATCACGAAGTGAATCTGGATAATCAGCGTGTGGTTGTCGTGGGTTCAGGGGCTTCAGCTATCCAGCTTGTACCGGAAATTGCCAAAACAGCAAAAAGTCTGACCGTATTGCAACGCAGTGCGCCGTATATTTTACCGCGACCAGACCGGCCTTATTCTGAGTCAGAAAAACAGCTCTTCCGCAAAGATCCGGACAGCATGTCAGCGTTAAGACATTCCTTGTTCTGGGGTAATGAATACAATTTTGCCCAGCGCCGTAATCTGAAAAGCCAGATCGAGCGGGTCAAGAAAAATTGCCTGCAATTCTTGGAACATCAGATTTCAGATCCAGAATTACAGCGAAAACTCACACCGAATTATGAACCGGGCTGTAAGCGCTTGTTGCTGTCTAATGATTATTATCCGACTTTTCTAAAACCTAATGTCACGCTTGAAGATTCAGCTTTGGCTGAAATTACGGAAGACGGTGTAATCAGCAAGTCTGGCAATAAGATTCCTGCAAATATCATCGTCTTTGCTACCGGATTTGAAGCAGCACGACCACCTTATGCTTCAAAGGTCATAGGTAAGCATGGTCTAAGCTTGGAGCAGCAATGGTCTAGTGGTATGCAGGGTTATCAATCTACGACCGTCCATAATTTTCCGAATCTATTTATCTTAAATGGTCCAAATACCGGTAGTGGACATAACTCAGCGCTTTATTTCCTGGAAACCCAATTTGATCTGGTACTGGATGCCTTGCAGTTTTTTGAACAGGAACAGATTCAGGTTTTTGAAGCCGATCAGAACGCCGAAAATCGCTATATGCAGGAGTTACAGCAACTTTCCCAAGGCAGTGTCTGGTTATCAGAAAGCTGTAAAAGTTGGTATCTGGACCCGGTGAGTCGCAAGCTGACTTTAGTCTGGCCGGATTATGCACATTCATTTAGAGATAAAAACCAGCATTTGATTCGTAGCGGTTATCACTACCAGTATATCGAAGCAATGCAGCAGAAAGTGGTGTAAAGATTAATCAGGAATAATCGGAACTTCAGAGTTTCAACATACAAAATAGAGTCAAATTAAAAGAAAGGAGTGTTGTCATGAACAGCCAGCCATGGATGGAAGAATATAAAAAATGGAACGTTAATCCGGAGTTTACCCGGCCTGACCCTAATAAAACTTTGAGCACAACGATTGCTGAGAACCTGCTTAAATTTAAGGATAAAACCGCATTTTTCTACCTGGATCACCAATTTAGCTATCAGGATATTGATGTATATAGCCAGAAAATGGCGACCTATCTTCAGGATTTGGGTCTGGCAGCAGGCAGCCGAATCGCGGTGATGTTGCCGAATATTATTCAATATCCGATTGCGACTTTTGCGATTATTCGTGCGGGTTATATTCTGGTCAATGTAAATCCGATGTACACCCAGCGCGAGTTGTATCATCAAGTTCAGGATTCAGGGGCAGAGGCCTTGATTATTCTGGGTTCAACTTTGGAGCAATTGAATCAATTGGATGAATGTCCTGCACTGAAACATGTAATTTCTACCCATCCGCTCGATTTCATTCAGGATCAGCCGATATCAATTTATAGCCAAACGGCGCAATATCCAGAAAAACAGTTTTCTGACTTTAGACAGGCGATTGATCAGGTACAGGTCATTGATTTTGTAGCGCCTGTACAGCAGCAGGAAGATACCGTTATCCTGCAATATACCGGTGGGACTACAGGTGTTTCCAAAGGGGCTGAGCTCAGTCATCGCAATATCTTATTTAATATTGCTCAAAACAGTACGGTGTTTATCAGCCATTTTGGAGACCGATATGCCACTGAAGAAGAATATGTGTTTTGTGCCTTGCCGCTGTATCACATTTATGGCTTTACCATTTGCCTGTTCAGTTATGGACTAAGTCGAGGTTTTGCCAATGTCCTGATTCCAAATCCAAGAGATCTGGATGCTTTAGTGGATCAATATCATAAACATCCACCAACGGTGTTTCCGGGCGTGAATACCATGTTTAATGCATTGGCACATCATCCACGTTTCCGCGAGCTGGATCATTCACGTTTAAAAACTACGACAGGTGGCGGTGCGTCTGTCCTGAAAAGCACAGAAGCATTATGGTATGAAGTCACAGGCTGCCATATTTATGAAGGTTATGGACTTTCTGAAACCTCACCAACAGCAACGTTTAACCCACCGTTAAGCCGACGTTTTAGCGGTAGTATTGGCTTGCCATTGGCAGGTACTGAAATTCAGATTTTGGACGATGAAGCTAAACCTGTAGGGCTTAACCAAGCAGGTGAAATCGCTATCCGCGGACCTCAGGTGATGAAAGGTTACTGGCAGCAACCAGAAGCGACAGCGCAAGTATTTACCAAAGAGGGTTTCTTCCTGACAGGTGATATCGGTTGTATGGACGAGCAGGGTTATATCACCATTCTGGACCGTAAAAAGGACATGATTCTGGTCTCCGGCTTTAATGTCTATCCAAATGAGCTGGAAGGCGTTTTATCCAAACATCCGAAAATTCTGGAATGTGCTGTTATTGGAATTGATGATGAAAAATCTGGACAAGTCCCAAAAGCCTTTATTGTAAAACAGGATGACAGTCTGACCGAGAATGAAGTCATGAGCTATCTGAGACTACAACTGACCAGTTATAAGCTGCCAAAATATATCGAGTTTGTGTCTGGGTTGCCAAAGTCAGCAGTCGGCAAAATTCTACGCCGTGAATTGCCTAAAACCGTGCAGCCGGATGCCAAAGCCTGCTGAGAAATGACATAACCAAAATAAAAAAGGAATCTTTCGATTCCTTTTTTATTGCTTGCAGATTTATCGCTGCTGGATGATTTTTTTGCTTTTCAGTTCTTCCATTTCAGCAGGACTTAAATACTGACTCAAAATGGCATCAGTATCTTCACCCAGACACGGCGGGGCCTTTTTATATTCTACCGGGGTCTTGGAAAGTTTAATCGGCGAACCAATTGAGGTGTAATCATCACGTAAGGTATGTGGCATCTGAATGACCATTTCACGTGCCAGTACCTGTTCTTCTTCCAAGGTCTGCTTCAGGTTGTTAATCATACCTACCGGCACTTTGACTGCATGAATAAGATCTACCCAGTGTTTTGCCGGTTGAGAGTAGAAATGCGCCTGTAGAAGGGTGGTCAGTTCTTCACGATGTGTGACACGCCCTGAATTTTTCAGGAAACGCGGATCTTCTGCCACTTTACTCAAACCCACGGCTTGACACAGTGCTTGAAATTGCAGGTCATTCCCGCAGGCAATAATGAATTCACCTTCCTGAGCTTTAAACACCTGATAAGGCACAATATTGGCATGGGCATTACCGAAGCGGCCAGGGACTTTACCTGAGGTTAGATAATTCATGGCTAGAACAGAAAGGGAAGCGACTTGGGTATCCAGCAGCGCCATATCAATATGCTGACCTTCACCAGTTTTTCCACGGGACAATAAAGCGGCTTGAATCGCAATTGCAGCATATAAACCGGTAGTCAAATCAGCAAAGGCTAAACCTGCTTTTTGCGGGCCACCACCAAGTAAGTCATCACGCTCACCTGTAACACTCATCATGCCGCCCATACCCTGAACAATAAAATCATAGCCAGGCTCTTGAGCACGCGGGCCATTTTGCCCAAAGCCGGTAATGGAACAGTACACTAGGCGCGGATTAAGTCGGCTCAGACTTTCATAATCCAGACCATATCTTTTCAAAGATCCTGCTTTATAGTTCTCAATGACTACATCGCTTTGTTCTGCGAGTTTCTTGATAATGCTTTGGCCTTCCGGGGTAGATAAATCTACCGCAACCGAATGCTTACCGCGATTGGCTGAAAGATAGTAAGCCGATTCATGGGTATCTTCCTGCTGATTATTTTTAAGCCAAGGTGGTCCCCAGATTCGTGTGTCATCTCCATGATCAGGCTTTTCAATTTTAATCACTTCTGCACCTAGGTCAGCCAGAATCTGGCTACACCAAGGACCAGCCAAAATCCGGCTTAGATCCAGTACACGAAAGCCTGTTAAAGCACCCATCGTTACACTCCTTGTTCGATGTTATTCAAATTACATATCGTTTTAATAATCGCCTTAAAGCTATATGAAAATGAAAAAACAATCAACTTTATGATACTTAATTCCGTATAACAAAATAAAACATCTAAAATGATTGAAAAATCATCTTAATTTATTTAGCCTGATGATGAGAATAAATACGATTCAAAAATAAGAGGAAATGGAAGAGTCTCGGGAAGAGACTGCAACAATAGGAGCAGGTGTAGTGATTTGAAAACGGATGCGCTTGAAGCGCATGCATCATAAAGAAATGTTCATACACAAGATCAGAATGAAAAAACCTAAGGATAGGAAATAGAGATTTAAATATGACGGAATTAGTAAGAGAACTAGATTTAGCAAGAGAATGGCTTTGTTGCACAAACCTATCTGTAAAGGCTTTTTCAGCGATATAATTTTCAAATGAAGAAGCCTACACATAAAATCTACCGCACAACCAATTGGCCCGCATATAACCGAGCACTCATGAGTCGCGGAAATATTGCCATTTGGTTTGATCCTGCTACGCAATGGTATGCGCCATCAAAAGGCAAACAAGGGCGAAATCAAACCTACTCCGACGCAGCCATCCAGTGCTGCTTAATGATTAAATCCTTATTCCGTCTGTCTTTACGTATGGTTACTGGCTTTGTGCAAAGTCTGATTAAACTTTGCGGATTAAATTGGATAGCTCCAGATTACACCACGCTTTGTAGAAGACAAAAGCATATTGATATTGCAATCAGCTACCAAAAAAGTAGCGATGGGCTGCATCTACTCGTAGACTCTACAGGCATGAAGTTTCTAGGTGAGGGCGAATGGAAACGCAAGAAACATGGAGCTGAATATCGTCGCCAATGGCGTAAACTACATATTGGTATAGATGCCAAAACCCTACAAATACGCGCTATTCAGCTCACAACCAATAATGTCAGTGATTCACAGGTGCTTGGTGATTTACTTAATCAGATTCCACAAGATGAGCAGATTGACTCTGTTTATACCGATGGAGCTTATGACACCAAGCAATGCCGTCAGGTCATTGCAGATCGGCAAGCACATGCAGTGATTCCACCTAGAAAAAATGCGAAACCATGGAAAGATAGAAAGAGTAGCTCGCTAGAGCGAAATGAATTACTTCGAACAGTTAAACGTTTAGGCAGGACATTATGGAAAAAATGGTCAGGCTATCATCGCCGCAGTTTGGTGGAAACCAAGCTGCATTGCATCAAATTATTAGGCGATAAATTAATGGCAAGAAGCTTTCCTAGTCAGGTGAATGAAATTCATGCACGTGTAGCAGTCCTCAACCGATTTACGGAATTAGGTCGACCACTTACCCAAATTACGCCTTAAATTTGGCTCAATTAGGGGCGCTTTGCATTTCAAATCTTTGTGCAACAAAGCCGATTAAGGCTGAGACCATCAGCACAACAAAAATGAGTTCCACTCTAGTTAACAACTTAGTTCCATTTACTTTTCACTTAATTTATATAGCAGTTAACTCGTAGCATAAATGAAATAACATGACATGGAAAATAATCAAAAAGACAGAATTTGGATTTTGATCAGATCTGCATGTTTACATGCTTCTACAGCAGCTTTGAATGTTTCACTTAACCTTTAAACTTTTCTTAAAACTAAATATATTTACATATACATTCTAAAATTTGATAGAATTTATTAAAACTTTAGATTCTAAGTGTAAATAATGAGAAGCGCTAATATTCGACGTGATGGCTACTTAAAATTTCTGAATACATGGCAAGACCGTGATGTCATTAAAGTACTTTCAGGTGTGCGTCGCTCTGGAAAATCCACCTTATTGGCGATGTTTCAACAAGACCTAAAAGCACAGGGTGTACAAGCCGAAAACATCATTGCCATCAACTTCGAATTTATGGAATTTGAAGAACTCACAGATTACCGTAAACTACATGATTATGTACTGTCTAAAGTTGATAAAAGCAAAAAAAACTATGTTTTTTTAGATGAAATACAACATGTTACTAATTTTGAAAAAGTAGTCGACTCTTTATATGTTCGAGATTATATCGATTTATATATTACAGGTTCAAACGCATTCTTTCTGAGTGGAGAACTTGCGACTTTACTCACAGGACGCTATATAGAGCAACATGTTTTACCCCTTTCATTCCAAGAGTTTAAACAGTGGCATATTGAAAATAATCCGATCATCCAACAATTATCCAATCGTGATTTGTATGCTATGTACACGCACAGTAGTTTCCCCTATACGCTTGCCATGACTAGTCAGCAGGAAACCTATGATTACTTGCAAGCGGTCTATGCCAGTGTAATGTTTAAAGATGTTATTCCTCGTTTGAATACTGCTGATATTAACTCTCTCGAGCGAGTCGCAAGATATTTGGCAAGCGTGACAGGCTCACCTATTTCCATCAATAAAATTAAAAATACCTTTGTTTCAAGTGGGGTTAAGATTTCATTTGAAACAGTAAAACGCTATATTCAGGGCTTACAGGACAGTTTGTTATTTTATAGTGCCGCACAATTTAAAGTACGCGGGCGTGAGTTATTACAATCCTCTGAAAAATACTATTTAGTTGATGTCGGATTGCGCCGGATTATGTTGCCTGATGCTAATGCTGATCAAGGTCATATCTTAGAAAATGTGATTTATCTTGAGCTTGTCAGACGAGGTTATACGGTCTATGTAGGGCGGGTTGATGAATATGAAATTGATTTTGTTGCTGTCGATACTTTACAGAATTTAACTTATTATCAGGTGGCATTAGAAACGCTCAATGAGGAGACACTCAGCCGAGAGTTACGTCCATTACAGAAAATTTCTGATTCGTATCCCAAGTATTTGCTTACCTTAGACACGATAGGGACTGAAGCGAATTATAATGGTATTGTAAAAATGAGTGCTCTCGATTGGTTGCTATCTGAAAATAAGTAAAGTTGAGGGTAGACATGGATACTCTTATTTATTAATTAAAACTCAAAGACTTTTCAGCATTCACCAAGAGTGTGATCAAGCATAATTTCTGCTCCATTTGTGATGGATTGATTTACCTCGACTCGATTGAGTCAGATCATCATGATTGAGCCAGAGTCGCTTACTGAAAGTAGCGAGAATTGCGCTGGAGTTTCTGAAGGATATTAATTCCTTAGTTTGCCCATTCATCCATCTGGGCATTTTTTTTGATTAAAATACAATGCGGTTCTTGCTAAAAAATGACGGCACCCACAATAAAACACAATATTCCAAAAATAATCCAAGGCCAGATCTTTGTCTTCGGTTGTTCTAAATTCTGAGGATTATATTCCGTGTGTTCTAGCGATGTCGGTTGTGGAACACGGGTCTTTTTAGAGTAAGGTTGGTGTTTAGAGTAAGATAGTCCCGTACCTGGAATGCCGACACTGGTTCGCGTACCTTTTTTTCCAATATTTAGAGAAGCACCAGGTTTGCCAATGCTGGCACTGCTGATGCCTTTATGGGTCAGATTAATTTTAAAACCCGGGAATAATTTAATACTTTTACGAAATCTAAAACCCATATTGCTCTCATTCTAAAACTTAGCTCAATTCACGCGCTATACCAGGATCCATGATCTGCTAGAGATCGTACTTTGACGGCTATCATCAGGATACTAGTATATTTTTTATCTGGTGATTGCAATACTACCTTTAAATACCGTCAAAAATGTTTACTGTATATTTGCTGTAGGGTAATCTTAAAGCTGCTATTTATTGACTGATTGGTATATGACGACAGATAAGCATGAAGTGCTTCTCAGAATGAGAGCCATTGAACTCCTTGCATACTGGGAAGGTCGTTTGGTTACCAATCGTTTGATGAGCTGGTTTGGACTGAGTCGACAGCAGGCTTCTGCGGATATCAAGCGCTATAATACGCTGTATAACCCCGATGCCTTGATTCATGATCCCTCAGTCAAGGGTTATGTGCCTAAAGCCAGCTTCCAGCCTGTACTGACTACAGCGCATATCAATGAATATCTCAACATGCTGTCAGGTTTGGTTAGTGAATCGCATGCGCTGATTGCGATGCCAGAACCGAATCTTGCAGCAGTTCAATTACCCGATCGCAGTGTGCGTCCTGAAGTCATCAGGGAAGTATTGCGTGCCTGTCGAACACAAAGCTGTCTCAAAATTATTTATGCCTCCATGCAGAATCCGCAGTGGCATGAACGCATCATTTCCCCACATACCCTGGTGTATACCGGTTTTCGCTGGCATGTCCGTGCCTATTGCCATCAGAGCAAGCAGTTTAAGGACTTTTTACTCTCCAGAATTGATCGCACACCTGTTGTGGTGGCGATTGAGTCAGTAGACCCTGCTCAGGATCAGCAATGGTATGAAGAAATTGTACTGACGCTGATCCCTAATCCAAAATTGAATGAAGCTCAAAAAGCGCTGGTCGAAAAAGACTTCGGCATGCCTGATGGCAGATTACAGATTCCGGTGAAAAAAGCCTTGGCTCACTACACCTTGCAGCGATATCAGGCCGCGATCACGCTGGCTGAGGCGGAAGATGCCTTGAAATATACCTTAGTGTTACAAGGTTCAGATATCGAAAAGCTGTCGTCTTACCTGTTTGATCAAGCTTCATAGGAGATTGGCTATGTTAGAACAATTTCATTATGACAGTGACCTAATTGGTGGCTCACTGATGGTACGTGAAAGCCGGCTGATCGCGGATCTGTTATTACGAGAGGCGACTCCAGAACAATGGTATCAGGCAATTCAGGTTGACAATATTCTGCAAAAAAGAACGCCTGCTTCAGCTCAACGCAATGCCACCGCTATTCGTAAGCGTCTGGAGCGCTTGGAGCCTGATTTCTGGAAAGCACTACGTGATGGGGATGATGAGCTGGCGACCCAGGTGGCTTTTTGTGGCGCACTGGAACGCAACCTGTTGCTGCTTGAGTTTATGGAAACGGTGATGAGGGATGCCTATATCTCTCAGGCGCAATACTTGGACAGTTATATCTGGTCAGATTTTTTGGATGAACGCTCACAACGTGATCCGGATATCTGTGATTGGAAAGAGTCCAGCAAGAAAAAAATGGGGCAGGTGGTGTTTCGCATGCTGGCAGAAGCCGGTTACTTAAAAAGTACCCGTAAGCTGGAGTTGCAGCGCGTGATCGTCAGAGCAGAGCTGCGTAGCCTGTTGGAAGAACATTATAAACAACGCATTAAAAGATCTATGGAAGTGTCGGTATGGACGCGTTAGTTGTAGAGGGGCAGCAATGAGTCAAACAATACATGAGCGTCTGAACCAGATTCCAGAGCGAATTCTTTCCACTGAGTTTCTCACTGGACAAGGATTGGGCAATGAAATTGGCTTCTGGATTTTTGATTATGCACCTGAAGATGAGTTGAAGGTGCGCGAATATCTGCATTTTCTAGACGGGATGCTGGAGAAAAAACACAGTCAGCTGAAGGTGGTGAATATCAACCTGCTGCAAGCCGTGGTGGATTATCTGGCTGAGCGTAACTTCATCGATAAAGCCATTCAAATGCAAAAAGCCAAAGGCGATGAAGCGCTGCTCAAAGCCTTAAAGGGCCCACTGCATATGGATAAGTTCGCGCCCTATCTGGTGAGTAAATATGCCACCAATGCGCAAGATATTGTGTTGATGACTGGGGTAGGGTCGGTTTGGCCACTGTTACGTGCCCATCACTTATTGAATAGTTTGCATTCGTTACTGGGACATAAGCCAGTGGTGCTGTTTTATCCAGGCTATTACGACGGTCAAGCGATGAGTTTATTTGGAAAGATTCCAAGCAACAATTACTACAGAGCATTCAGATTAGTGCCTTAAACACGGCAAATAGAAATAAGAATTCGGGGGAATGGATTGAGATGAACATTAAAGAACTTTTTTACAAGCCATTAGATCGTGCGATAAACGGGGTGGTCAAGGCAGATCAGAATGACAATACCACGGTATATCAGGAACTCGATGAATACGTGGTCACCAATGAGCTGGAAAAGCATTTTCGGGACTTTTTCCAGTCTTATGGTACAGACCTAAGCGATCCTTCGATTGCCAACCGAGTCGGTGTGTGGATTTCAGGCTTCTTTGGTTCAGGTAAATCACACTTCCTGAAAACCTTGTCGTATATTCTGGCCAATAAAGTGGTACGCGATGCGGAAGGTAACGAACGCAGTGCTGCAGAATTCTTTGATGAAACTAAAATCCGCGATGCATTTATCCGTGCCGATATTGGCAAGGCCGTTAGCCATCATGCCGATGTCATCCTGTTTAACATCGACAGTAAAGCCAGTTCCAATGACGATGGCAATCCGATCCTGAATGTGTTTTTACGTGTGTTTAACGAGTATCAGGGTTTTAGTGCTGACCATCCACATATTGCCCATATGGAACGTCACCTGAGCCAGAAAGGTGTCTATGAACGCTTTAAACAGGCGTTTGAGGAATCCAGCGGCATGTCCTGGCTAGAGGAGCGTGACGGCTATCAGTTCTATCAGGATGATGTCGAAACTGCGATTTCTCAGGCACTGAATCTATCAGCAGAAGCAGCGCATAAATGGTTTGAGGATTCTGAGCAGACCTTTAGTGTTTCGGTGGAAAACTTCTGTCAGTGGGTGAAAGAATACCTGGACAGCAAAGGACCCCAGCAACGCATGTTGTTCTTGGTCGATGAAGTGGGGCAGTTTATTGGCAGCGATACCCGCTTGATGCTGACACTGCAAACCATTACTGAAAACCTGGGTACGATCTGTAAAGGCCGCGCTTGGATTATCGTCACCTCACAGGCAGACATCGATGCTGTTTTAGGTGAGATGTCTTCTTCCAAAGCCAATGACTTCTCCAAGATTGCTGGACGTTTTAAAACCCGTTTATCACTGTCCAGTTCCAATACCGATGAAGTCATCCAGAAACGTTTATTACGTAAAACCCCGGAAGCTGAAGCACTGCTCAGATCAGTGTTTGAGCAAAAGGGTGATATTCTCAAAAACCAGATTACCTTTGACCGTTCAGGCCCAACCCTCAAGAACTATGAGGGTCCAGACAGCTTTATCCATAACTATCCTTTTGCGCCGTACCATTTCCAGCTGGTGCAGAAAGTTTTTGAAGAAATCCGTAAGGTCGGTGCGACCGGTGCACACCTGGCCTATGGTGAGCGATCTATGCTGGATGCGTTCCAGATGGCCGCGAATGCGATTGCTACAGATGAAGTCGGGGCCCTGGTTCCTTTCCACCGCTTCTATACTTCAGTGGAAGGATTTCTGGATACAGCAGTGAAGCGTACCATCGACCAGGCAGGGCAGAATAAAACCCTGGATAGTTTTGATGTGCAGATGCTGCGTACCCTGTTCATGATCCGCTATGTCGATATCATCAAAGGTACGCTGGATAACCTGGTGACTTTGTCGATTGAGAAAATTGATGAAGATAAGCTGGCATTGCGCAAGCGGATTGAAGAGAGCCTGCAGCGTCTGGAAAAAGAGAGCCTGATTACGAGGAATGGCGATGAGTTCCTGTTCCTGACTAATGAAGAGCGGGATATCACTCGAAAAATTAAAGCCACTGACTTAGCAGCTTCAGAAGAAAATAAAGAGTTAGCCAATCTGATCTTTAAAGATTTACTGCGCGATCAGAACAAATACCGCCATCAAGCCAACAAGATGGACTATCAGATTGGACGTTTCCTAGATAGCCATAGCCTGGATGGCAAGTATGAGAGCGATTTGAAAGTTGAAATCATTTCTCCACTAGATACGGAATATAACCTCTACACTGAAGCTTACTGTATTGGTAAAAGTACTCAGGCCGAAGGGCAGATACTGTTTAAACTGGCAGACGATAAACAGTTCTTTAATGAGCTGCGCACCTGGCTGAAAACCAATAAATTCATCCGCTTAAATGATGATGGCACTCAGTCCGATATTTCCCGTATTCTGGCAGACCGTGGTCGTGAGAACCAAGAACGTAAAAAACGCCTGCGTGTCCGGGTCGAAGAAATGTTGCTGGACGCGGAAAGTTATGCCTTGGGTCAGCATCTACAACTATCATCTTCAAGTCCAACCACCAAGCTGGATGAGGCTTGTCGTTATTTGCTGGAAAACACCTATACCAAACTGAGCTATCTGCAGGTCTATCAGCAGGATGCCTGGCGTGAACTGAACGCCGTCTTGACTGTGGATGATATGGCGCAACTCGGATTGTCTCTGGATGGCGGTCAAAGCAATCCGAAAGCCCTACAGGAAGTGGAGCAGTACATTGCACTACGCGCCACTGGTACAGAGCGTATTCTAGTCTCAGATGTGATAGATCGTTTTGCCAAACGTCCTTATGGCTGGCCGGATGCCGAGATTTTACTATTGGTGGGTCAGCTGGCGGCAATGGGGCGGATTTCTCTGCAGTTAAATGGCGGCAGCTTACAGTTAAAAGATGCCTTTGAGCCTTTACAAAACAGCCGCCGTCGCCGTGATGTGTCGATCATTAAAAAACGCCAGACTGATGATCAGGTATTGAAACAGGCACGCCAACTCACCCAAGAACTGTTCTCGGCTATGGGACCAGCGACTGAGAAAGAGCTATTTGAATTCTATTTGCAGCATTTTAAGACTTGGTTAGCCAACTTTAAGTCGTATAAGAGTAAAACTGATGTCGGGCAGTTCCCGGGCAAGAAAGTGATTGAAAAATCGATTCTGACTTTGGAGCGTTTGCTGGCCAATAGTGACAGCTTCGATTTCTTTAAAGCGGTGGTTGAGAACAAGGACGACTATCTTGATCTGGAAGAAGATTATCGTGACATTCATGAATTCTTTAGCAACCAGATGCCAAGCTGGCAACAACTGCAACAGGCCTTACGTCATTTTGAGAAAAACAAACAGGCGCTGGGCAGTGATGAGGTGGCAAAAAAAGCCCTCTCTGAATTATATCGTATTGCCACCCTTGAATCACCCTATGGCCTGTTAAATAAAGTCGCTGATTTAGTTCGCACAGTGGAAAGCGTCAATGAGAAATTGCTGACTGAGAAGCGCAATCAGGCGATAGAACACATTGATGACAAGATCAAGCAGTTAGAAGCCGAGATTAAAAACAGTGGCATCGCTAGCGCTGAGCTGAGTAACAAGCTATTACGCCCACTACAACTGCTGAAAACGGATATTGAAGTGGAAACTAGCCTGTCCACCATCTATATGCTGCAAACCCAAACCGCCGTCGAGCGTTTTGATGAAGCCTTGTATGAGTTGGAAAGCGAAGTTCAGGCGGAAATCCAGCGTCAGGCCAAAGCGGCACAACTGGCTCAGAGCAAAGCAGAGAGTGTAACCAACACTGCAACCACCTCCAGCCCAGTTACCTCAGCACCTGCTGCGAGTCCGGTACAACCTGTGACAGCCGTAGTGCCACCGAAACCTGTTGTCGAAGTCGATGTCGCCAGCATTTACAGCAAAAGCTCAAGTAGTGTCTATCTGGAAACAGAAGAATCAGTGGATCAGTTTGTAGACGCACTCAAAGCTGAATTGAAAAAAATTGTGAGTGATAAAAAGCGTGTGCGTATTCGCTAACAGGGCTTAGGGATATCGGCATCAGTCATTAATTAAAGGTTTAAAGATGAATACCAGTAATATTAAAAAATACGCACCGCAAGCACGTAACGATTTTATCGCAGCCATGCGCAAGCAGGCCGCCAAATACGGCATCACCGCAGACAGCATTTTACCGGCAGAACAGAAAGGCGACTTGCTGCTGATTGGCGATCAGGTTTTTCCGCTATCAGTTATGAAACCACGTGAGAAGCTGATCAAACGCATTCAAACCAACAGTTTTGAGCAGACGATTGATTATATCGCTTACAGTTGGTTTAACCGTCTCTGTGCGATTCGCTACATGGAATGCAAAGGCTTACTGGATCATGGTCGCCGTGTACTGAGTAGTGCAGATGGTAGTGCAGGGTTGCCGCAGATTTTGGAAGAATGTCTGGATATTGACTTACCGGGTTTAAATGCCAGTCGTGTGGCTGAACTCAAACTGGATGGCAATAAAGACGAAGAGCTGTATCGGGAGCTGTTATTGGCGCAGTGTCATGCGTTGAATCAGGTGATGCCACTCCTGTTTGAACAGGTGTCTGATGAATCTGAACTACTATTACCTGACAATTTGACCAAGACCGATTCTTTGATTCGTGATCTGGTCAGCAGCATTCCAGAAGAAGACTGGTCGGATGTGCAGATTATTGGCTGGCTGTATCAATTCTATATTTCTGAAAAGAAAGACCAGGTGATTGGTAAAGTCGTCAAGAGTGAAGACATTCCTGCAGCGACGCAACTCTTCACGCCGAACTGGATTGTAAAATATTTGGTACAGAACAGTGTCGGTCGTTTATGGATGATGGCACAGCCTGATAGTACGCTTGCTAGTGAGTGGGAATATTACATTCAGCCAGCGGAACAGACCGATGAAGTCAATGCCCAGTTAAAACAGCTGATTAATGTACGGATCAGTGAAGATGGCGATACTTTAAATCCTGAAAGCATTACGGTGCTGGATCCGGCCTGTGGTTCGGGGCATATTTTGGTGGAAGCCTATGATTGCTTAAAAGCAATTTACTTAGAGCGTGGTTACCGTAGCCGTGATATTCCACGTTTGATTCTGGAAAACAACCTGTACGGCATTGATATTGATACCCGTGCTGCACAGCTCGCCAGTTTTGCGCTGTTGATGAAAGCACGTGAGGATGACCGTCGTTTATTTAGTAATCCACCGAAGCTGAATATTATTGCGTTGCAAGATAGCCAACCTGAACGTTTAGATGCATTCAGTCAGGATTTGGCAAGTACAGGCCTAGAAAAGGCAGATTTAAAAGAGTTACTAGATCTATTTGAGCATGCTTCGACCTTTGGTTCTTTGATTCAAATCCCTCAAACATTCGCTAAAAAGCTACCTGATTTAGAAACCAAGCTGAATGCAGCATTAGAGTCAGGGGATATTTTTGCGCAGCAGTCGGCACAAGAGCTATTACCTTTGGTACAACAAGCTAATTTGTTGGCTAAACAATATGATGCAGTGATTGCCAATCCGCCGTATATGGGTAATAAATATTTAAATCCAAATCTTAAAACCTATTTAAAAAAGAACTATCAAGGTTATGAAAGAGATTTATTTTCAGCTTTTATGATTCGAGACTTACAACTAACAAAAGAAAGTGGGCAGCTTGGTTTTATGTCTCCTTTTGTATGGATGTTTATTTCTGCTTATGAAAATTTACGTGAATATTTTATTGATCATACAACAATTACCAGCTTGATTCAGTTAGAGTACTCTGGTTTTGATGGTGCAACGGTTCCAATTTGTACATTTACATTAGCAAAAGCACATATCGTAGAATTTACTGGTTCATACATTAGTTTATCTGATTTTAAAGGTTCAGAAAATCAAGCTCCGAAGACTTTAGAAGCTATTAAAAATCCCAAGTGTGGATGGTTTTATAATACGCAACCAGATGGCTTTAAGAAAATCCCTGGAAGTCCAATTGCTTATTGGGCAAATTCTACTATTAAAGAAATATTTTCAAATACTTCTGTTTCAAAATATTCTGTACAAGAAAGTAGCCAATGTTTAACAGGTGATAATAATAAATTTCTGAGATTTTTATGGGAAGTCGATGCTAATAAAATTGGCAAAAATAAAAAATGGATTTTTTATGCAAAAGGAGGAGGTTTTAGAAGATGGTATGGAAATTTAGATAATTTAGTGAATTGGAGCCCTGAGGCTATCCACCACTATAGAACCTCAAAAGTACCAAGGATTATTCCTGAATATTTATGGTACAAGGAAGGAGTTACTTGGGGGTTTATAACTTCTTCTTTACCAAGTTTTAGATACTTACCTGAAAATGCTGTTTTTGATGTTTGAACCGTACCGGGTTTGTCGGAGACCACTTTTCTTGAGAGAATGTCCCGATGAAAAAAGTAAAATACACCCCTGAAATCAGAGATAGAGCGGTTCAATTATTGATTGAATCCGAAAAAGATTATCCATCGAATTGGGCTGCGATCACAGCAATTGCGCCTAAGATTGGTTGTACTCCTGAAACACTTCGTGTTTGGTATCAAAAATATTTAGATAAACAAAATCCAGTTAAAGTACAGCAGCTTTCAGACCAAGAACGTATCAAACAACTCGAACGCGAAAATAAAGAACTGCAACGCGCCAATGAGATTCTACGTAAAGCAGCCGCTTTTTTCGCCCAGGCGGAGCTCGACCGCCCACACAAATAATGGTGGATTTTATCCATAACAATAAAGATCGATATGGTGTTGATGCGATTTGTAGGATTTTACCGATCGCAGCTTCAACCTATTACCGAACTTTAGATCTCGCTGACAATCCAGAACATCGAGCGAAACGAGATCTACATGATGAGCATCATGCTGAACAAATTCAACGAATTTGGAAAGAAAGTTCAGGTCGATATGGTGTGCGTAAGGTCTGGCAACAATTGAAACGTGAAGGTTATGTTATCGCACGTTGTACAGTTGCTCGATTGATGCAGAAGCTAGCTATACAAGGTGTTTGGCGTGGTAAGAATAAACAAACCACCCGTAGCCGAGATGATCAAAAAAGAGCAGATGATTTAGTGAAACGTAATTTTAATGCTGATCATCCTGACCAACTGTGGGTGAGTGACTTTACGTATATTCAAACTCATTCAGGCTGGGTCTATACCGCCTTTATTATTGATGTGTTCTCACGAGCAATTGTTGGATGGAAAGTATCTACACGGATGAATACAGATATGGTGCTCGATGCACTTGAGCAAGCATTGCACGATCGAGGCATGCCAAAGAATGTGATTCATCATTCCGATAGAGGTGTTCAATATCTTTCTATTCGCTATACCAATCGTTTAGAAGCTGCAAATTTACGAGCATCAGTCGGTACGACTGGTGATTCATACGATAATGCTTTGGCTGAAACGGTGAATGGCTTATACAAAACAGAGGTGATTGAATATTTAAAAGCAGATTGGCAAGGTTTAGCAGATGTACAACTTGCGACACTAAACTGGGTAGATTGGTTCAATAAAAGCGTGTACACAGTGCACTGGGTTATGTATCGCCTTTTGAGTTTGAAGCAATGTACTATGATAAGATTAACCCGTTAGGTCAGGTGGCCTAACTTAAATAAAAAAGTCTCCGACAAACCCGGTACGGTTCAGTTGGTGGAAGTTCAATATTCTTTGAAGATGAAAAAGACTTAAACTTTTTCTTAGGTCTATTTAACACACCAGTTGCAACTAAATTGATAGGGGTTTTTAATCAAACATTAAACTATCAATTAAGAGATATCAGAAATTTACCTGTCTGCGGAAAAGATGGAGGCTATAATCGATTAATTGATGATATTGTTAAAAAATGTTTGCACATTTCAAAGCAAGATTGGGATCATTATGAAACTTCAATCGACTTTCATGAATATCCAATTATTCGTACTCAACAACCAACTCTAGAACAAGCTTTTAACACATGGCAACAGCAAAATGCTGACGCCGTGGCAGAAATGAAACGTCTGGAAGAAGAAAACAATAAGCTGTTTATTGACGCTTATGGTTTACAGGATGAACTGACTCCAGATGTACCCGATGAGCAAATCACGCTTACCCGTGCCAACCATGAAAAAGACAGCCAGCGTTTAGTGTCCTATGCACTTGGTTGCATGATGGGGCGCTATAGCTTGGATGAACCAGGTCTGATCTATGCCCATGCAGGCAATCAAGACTTTGATGCCAGCCGTTATCAAACATTCCCAGCCGATGCGGATGGCATTATTCCATTGACCGAAATGCACTGGTTTGAAGATGATGCAACGCACCGTATTCGAGAGTTCTTAACTGCGGTTTGGGGTAAAGACACACTAGACGCTAATATGCTGTGGTTGGCAGAAAGCTTGGATAAAAAAGCCAGTGAAACAGCAGAAGACACCATTCGCCGTTACCTCGCCAGCAAGTTCTATAAAGACCATATGCAGACCTATAAAAAGCGTCCAATCTACTGGCTATTCAGCAGTGGTAAACAGGGGGCTTTCCAGGCGTTGGTGTACTTGCACCGCTATAACGAAAGTACTTTGGCACGTATGCGTACTGAATACGTCATGCCACTGATTTCCAAAATGGCTGCCTATGCTAACTCTCTAGAAACTGCTAAAGAAAATAGTGATTCTGCGGCTGAAATCAAACGTATAGAGAAAAAACTGCAAGACTTGCATAAGCAACAGGCAGAACTGAGTAGCTTTGAGGAAAAACTACGTCACTATGCCGATCAGCGTATTACTTTAGATCTGGATGATGGGGTGAAAGTCAATTATGGCAAGTTTGGGGACTTGTTGGCTGAAGTGAAAGCTGTGACGGGAGAAAAATGATGAATAGCTTTTCTTGCGAACGAGATCATGCAGAGGTGTTTGCATGAACTTAAATCAACTTCAGCAAGGCCTAGAACAAGCCTTTTATACTGAACAGCACCGGATTGTCTTCTGGTACGATGCGGAACAGTCCTTTAACGACGAAGTACAAGCGTTAAAGCTGAATGATGTCCAGATTCTGAATATGGCAGAAGAGTCGAGTCTGGCGATCAAGCTCAAACTAGAACTGCAAGATCAGCAGGGTAAATACTTGCTGTATTTCCCTAGCCCTGAGCCTGAAACCGAAAAAGACTGGTTACTGGACATCAAGCTCTATTCACGCAGCTTCTATGCCGATCGTTTCTCGATTATTTTCAATGAGCTGGGTTTACAGCAGCAGAGTCTAAGAGAACATCTGGCCAAACGTGAAGAATTCCTTAAAGCCAAAGCCCGTCTGAGTACATTGAAACGCTATATCCAGTCTGATGCAGATGAACAGGATCTGGATATGGCCATGATTGCAGCTGTGGTCAAGGCCGACAGTGCCGAGCTGATGCATATTGTTCTGGCACTGGCAGATGAAATGGTACAGCAGAACCTGGCTCTGGAAGTCAATCCAGAATCCTTTGCTGAACTGGAAAAATTCCAACTGGTGCCAGCTTTAGTCACCGCATTACAGGCCGAAATTGGTTATCCAGCATCGGTTGAAGAATTGAATGGGGAAGCACCATTCAAGCTCGGTACGTTCTTTATCCGTTTGATGAGCACAGGTTTTTGTGAAAGCCTGGGCGATATACCGCTATGGGCTCAAGAACTGGTGATGTCATCCGTCAGCTCCCGTGCGACGGCTAGAGCCTTCTTGTCACGCTGGAGAGACAGCTCCAAATACTACCCAACCTTCGATACGCTTTCCCAGAGCGTGGCCAATGCACTGCGGATCCAGGAGAAGGTCGGGGCCTTTGATCTGGAGCAGCTGCTCGATGTCATGACCTTTGAAGTGATTGAACAAAAGATCATTGTTGATTTGGCCAGTCATATCCCTGCAGCAACCAAAGCTGAACTGGAACATTTCAGAACGATTATTTCTACCCGTCTGGATGGTTATTGGGCTTCCAAACATAAGGATGATGCAACACGCCGTAAATATCGTACTGTCTATACAGCGTTGCAGTCAGCGATTGAGCTGTTTAGCCTGCGACAGCAGTTTGATGCCGGTTTCTATTTCGACTCGAGTGAAGCCTTGTATAAAGCCTACGAGCAGGAGTTGTATCGCTTTGATCTGGCCTACCGCCACTACAGTGCCGCCTCACAACGAGCTCATGTCGATATCCTGAAAAAACTCGATGAAGAAATCGAAAATTGCTATTCCTACTGGTTTATTGACCACTTGACACGCAACTGGGGAGAGCGGGTTGAAGCTGAACAACGCTTGAATGTCTGGAAAGTGGCAGATATCCCAAATCAGCAGAACTTCTACGATACCCACGTCAGACCCTTACTGGGTTCTGCAACGAAACGCCGTATTGTGGTGATCATCAGTGATGCTTTCCGTTATGAAGCTGCGGTAGAGCTGCGCGATCGTATTAATGAAAAGCGTTATTCTGAAGCGACCTTGTCTTCACAGCTAGGCGTTGTGCCAAGTTACACCACACTCGGCATGGCCTCGTTGTTGCCGCATCAGACTTTGGAGTACAAAGAGGCCGCAGGGGATGATGTTTTAGTAGATGGACAATCCAGCAAAGGGACTGCAGCACGATCAAAAATTCTGGCAGCCTATAACGGATTGGCGGTTACCGCTGAAATGGTAAAAGGCTGGTCGCGTGATGAAGGCCGTGAAGCACTTAAAGACCATGAGCTGATTTACGTTTATCACAACGTGATTGATGCACGAGGAGACAGTGCCTCGACAGAATCAGAAACCTTTATGGCGGTAGAACATGCCATTGAAGAGCTGACTGAACTTAGCCGCAAAATCTTGATGCATTTCAATATTTCTACCCTGTTGGTCACAGCCGACCATGGCTTCTTGTTCCAGCAAAGTAAACTAGAATCTGCGGATCGTTCAAGCTTGACTGAAAAACCTGCCAATACATTGAAAAGCAAAAAACGCTATGTGATTGGGCATGGTTTACCAGAGAGCAAGGAAGCATGGAAAGGCTCAACCCAAGCTACGGCAGGCACACGATCTGCGACTGATTTCTGGATTCCAAAAGGGGCGAACCGCTTCCATTTTGTAGGAGGCTCACGTTTCGTGCATGGTGGCATCATGCCTCAGGAAATCGTAGTGCCTGTACTAACGGTAAAACAGCTGCGTGGTGAAAAGGCTGGACAACGAACCAAGCGTAAAGTTGAGGTTATTTCTACCAAATCCACGCTGAAGATGGTCAATAACATCCAGAAGTTTGATTTGATGCAAACTGAAGCTGTCAGTGAGCTGGTCATGCCAGTGACTTTATCCATTGCCATTTATGATGGGGATCTCAAAGTTTCCAGTGAAGAAACTCTGACCTTTGATAGCAGTACCGACTCTGTTGCAGAACGGGTAAAACAGGTCAGGCTGTCATTGTCCGGTACTGATTTTGACCGTAAGAAAGATTACTTCCTGGTACTGAAGGACAAAGACCTGAATATCGAGATGCAACGCTATAAGGTCACCATTGATTTGGCATTTACCGATGACTTCTTCTAATAACGAATTAACGATAGAGCGTAGCCTACATGGAATCTGCTAACGATAAAGAACTGGATCAGCTGCTGAATGAACACTTTGCTGGGCGGGTGGTACGTAAGGATCTAACCAAACTGATCAAAGAAGGGGCCAATGTCCCGGTCTATGTACTCGAATACCTGCTAGGGATGTACTGTGCTTCGGATGATCCAGAGATCATTGAACAGGGACTACGTAACGTAAAGACCGTACTGGCTGAGAACTACGTCCGACCGGATGAAGCCGAGAAGGTGAAATCCCTGGTCCGTGAACGGGGCAGTTATAAGGTCATTGATCGGGTGACTGTAAAGCTGAATGAGCGTAAAGACAAATACGAAGCATCATTTAGTAATCTGGGCATCAAAGATGCCGAAATCTCGGCAGGCATCGTCAAAGAGTATGAAAAATTACTTGTTGGTGGTATCTGGGTCATTGCTACGCTCAGTTACTATTTTGAAGAAGGACAAACCAATTCTCCATTTGGGGTGAGTTTACTCAAGCCGATTCAAATGCCGAATATGAATATGGATGAACTTTTCAGTGGCAGAGCAGCATTAAGCACTGATCAGTGGCGCGAGAGTTTAATCCGTTCGATCGGCATGGAACCGGCTTCGTTAAAAGAGGACGTGCAATGGCACCTATTAGCGCGTATGGTTCCGTTCGTTGAAAATAACTATAACGTCTGTGAACTTGGACCACGCGGTACCGGGAAAAGCCATATTTACAAAGAGTGTTCACCGAATAGTATTCTAGTTTCAGGTGGGCAAACCACTGTCGCCAATCTGTTCTATAACATGAGTAGCCGCCGTATTGGTCTGGTGGGGTTGTGGGATGTGGTGGCCTTTGATGAAGTTGCCGGTATTTCCTTTAAGGACAAAGATGGCGTTCAGATCATGAAAGACTACATGGCCTCAGGATCTTTTGCCCGTGGTCGTGAACAGATGGAAGCCTCTGCTTCGATGGTTTTTGTGGGTAACATTAACCAAAGCGTTGAATCTCTGGTTAAAACCAGCCATCTCTTGGCGCCGTTCCCTGAAGCAATGATCGATTCGGCATTCTTCGATCGTTTTCATGCCTATATCCCAGGTTGGGAAATTCCAAAAATGCGTCCGGAGTTCTTCACCAACCGTTATGGTCTAATCGTTGATTATCTAGCTGAATTCTTCAGGGAAATGCGTAAGCGTAGTTTTGCGGATGCCATTGAGAAGTACTTCAAACTCGGAAATAACTTGAATCAGCGTGATGTGATTGCCGTTCGCAAGACGGTTTCTGGATTGATGAAGTTGCTCTACCCACACGGTCAGTTTAATAAAGAAGATGTACGCCAGTGTCTGGAATATGCGCTGCAGGTACGCCGTCGGGTCAAAGAGCAGCTGAAGAAAATTGGTGGCATGGAATTCTATGATGTTCATTTCAGCTACATTGATAATGAGACGCTCGAAGAACATTTTGTCTCAGTCAAAGAGCAGGGTGGTGGCGGACTGATTCCCGAAGGTCCTGCTAAACCAGGCTTCCTGTATACCATTGGCCTTAGTAATAAGGGCATGCCGGGGTTATACCGCTTAGAACTTCAAGTGACCAAAGGTTCTGGAAAATTGGCGACATCAGGCTTATGGAATTCAAGCAGTGCCAAGGAGCAGGTCAAGATCGCATTTGACTACTTCAAGGCCAATGCATCCCGGATCTCGGGGGGGAGTAAGGTGCTGGAACATGACTTCCACTTACATGTGGTTGAATTACAGAATACCGGACCGCTCAGCCATCTTGCCTTACCAAGTTTAGTGGCTTTCGCTTCAGGCCTGTTAGGACGATCGGTACAGAGTCAGATGGTGGTACTGGGTGATATGAGCTTGGGTGGCTCTGTGACTCCGGTGGAAAGTATTGCCGAATGTCTGCAAGTTGCTTTTGATGCTGGTGCCAAGAAGGTTGCTTTGCCAATGAGTAGTGCGGCAGATATCCCTACGATTCCTGTGGAACTGTTTACCAAGTTCCAGACCAGTTTCTATGCAGATCCGGTGGATGCTGTGTTTAAGGGGCTAGGGGTGGATTGAATGTAGTCGTATTTTAAGATGATGAGGAAATGGCTCTGTAAATATTTAACAATATCAATATATTGATGAATAAGATAACAGAGTCATTTTTCTTAAATAGGGTGGAATTTTTCTGCCTGAAAAAGCGATGGTATTTTATAGAGATGAGCACAAGTGAATAAAGTTCTTAAAAAACAAATCGCCTTTTTTATTCTGCTTTGAACCGTACCGGGTTTGTCGAAGAGTCAATATTCTGAGAGACTATTCCGATGAAAAAACCAAACTATACCCCCGAAATCAGAGAAAGAGCGGTTCAACTTGTGATTGAATCTGAAAAAGATTATCCATCGAATTGGGCAGCAGTTTCCGCAATTGCTCCAAAGTTAATATATTGAGCAGTCCAAAATGACCGCTATATTAACCAAGGGGGTCAGTTTTTAAATGCCATTAGGGGGTCATTTTTACACTGCCGCTAACACCAGATTCTATCCCTATATGCTAAAGGTATGACTACCCGTGAAATTGTGGCTACCTTTAAGGAAATGTACGATGCCGATGTATCTCCAACGCTGATTTCCAAGGCGAACAGCACTGCTGTGAGGATGCCGTCAATGAGCAGGTTGCTGAATGGCAAAACCGTCCGCTGGATGCAATCTATCCTATCATTTATATGGACTGTATTGTGGTTAACGTCCGTCATAATGGCAGTGTTATCAACAAGGCTGTATTCCTGGCCTTAGGCATTAATCTTGATGGACACAAAGAACTGCTCGGCATGTGGATGGCTGAGAATGAAGGTGCAAAGTTCTGGCTGAATGTCCTGACTGAGCTTAAAAACCGAGGATTGCAGGATATTCTGATCGCCTGTGTAGATGGACTAAAAGGCTTTCCTGATGCCATTAACAGCGTATACCCGCAAACCCACATCCAGCTGTGCATTATCCACATGTTGCGCAACAGCTTGAAATATGTGTCATGGAAAGATTACAAGGCGGTCACTCAGGATTTAAAAGCCGTTTATCAATCACCCACTGAAGAGGCAGCCTTGATGGCCCTGGATCAATTTGCCCAAACATGGGATGACAGTAAGCGTCCGCTGAATCCCATTCCATCTTTTGTTAAGTCATTATGAACTACAGCTTTAAACCAAGCTTCTGCATGCCTGAGAGATTTAACAGTAGCTACTGTACGATCAGGGTCAACGTAAATAGTAAACTCTTCACCTTTATCTAATACAATCCACTCAGCTTGAGCAACTACAGGTACAGTAACTAATAAAGACTATCTCTGTACACGACAAATTTCACAGAACCCTTATCCTATCAGGGTTCTGCCTTCTTAAAATTGCCAAAATTTCCTTAAACTCTTCTTTTTTCCCAAAACCAATTAAACGCTGAATCGCCATTTGAACATAGTCTAAACCATAGCGAAATAAACTCATTGAGAGTCGTCCATGCTTCTTTATTTTTATCGCTTTTTTTTGATCATGTTGCCATTCACCCGTTAAGTAACACCAACAGAAGCTTATAGCTAACACCGCAATCAATTTTTTCACTCGTCTAGGGTCTGTCAAGCGCGTATTTTCAAGATTAAACCCGCGTCCTTTGAGACAACTGAATAAGGTTTCAATTTCCCAGCGTAATGCATAATCCTGAATAGCATTGGCATTAAACTGAGGAGAAACGACGAGTAAAAGCTCTCCATTTTCTAACTGTAGTGCACTTATATATAGTTTCACCCGACCAACCAAAATCCGTCGTTTACGACATTCAATTTGACCAACTTTAAGATGGCGAAATAAATCACTAATTTTATGATTCTTTCCTAAATGATTGGTGACAATGAAGTTTTTTTAACACGAATGCAGAAGTTGATGTCTTGTTCAATTAACCATGTAAACCACTGCTCACCGATAAACTCTCTGTCTGCGAACACATTCACAATACGGTCTTTACCAAAAATGGCTATAAAGCGTTGAATCAAAGCAATACGCTCTTTCGTATCTGAATTTCCACGTTTATTAAGCAATGTCCAAAGGATAGGTATCGCTATTCCACGATAAACGATTGCGAGCATCAGGATATTAATATTTCGTTTTCCCCATTTCCAATTGGTTCTATCTAAAGTCAGTTGCACTTGGTCGAATGAAAACATATTGAAAATCAACTGAGAAATTTGACGATAATCAAAATACTGACCTGCAAAGAAGCGCTGCATACGTCGATAAAATGATTGTGGTAAGCACTTGATGGGCAAGGCTTTAGATGCAGAAGAAAGATTACATGTTTGCTTTAAAATAATCACAAGCATGATGAGCGCAAAGCACTTTAAATGTGACTTGTTCCATTTTAGATATTTGTTTAAGATAAGATATAACTCATTGAGATGTGTCATAGTATTCGTCGTTAGAAAACAATTATTATGACATTATTTCAATGAGTTATCTATTTTTGTCGTGTACAGAGAAAGACTATAATAATTTTTTAAACATCATGAATCCCCTCAATTTAATAATTTAATTATAACAGTCACTTGACTTTACTATTAAGCAAAATTGATCATTTTTCTTATTACAGGTCTTCAGCTTGATCAACAACGTCTTTTAATTTATTACGCTCTTCAATGTTAGCTTTAGTCGGCTCAACAAGAGCTTTATCTACAGCTTCAGCATGAGCTATTTTAGATACGTCTTTAACCAATTCAGCAAGAGCTTCTAAAGCCGCATCATAATCCTTATTAGTCATCTAGTTACCCTCAAATATATAGAACAAATATAACAGCCGTAAACATTAAATCACATGCAGAAAGTAGCCGTTTCCGCTTCTTTGCGACTTCAGATGACGCACTAAGATCCTAGAACTACTGAACCGTACCGGGTTTGTCGGAGACCACTTTTCTTGAGATGAGAAGCATTGCTTCGCAAGACGTAGCGAAGCGTAGTGTCCCAATGACAAAACCAAACTATACCCCTGAAATCAGAGATAGAGCGGTTCAATTATTGATTGAATCCGAAAAAGATTATCCATCGAATTGGGCTGCAATCACAGCTATTGCTCCTAAAATCGGTTGTACTCCTGAAACACTACGTGTTTGGTATCAAAAATATTTAGATAAACAAAATCCAGTTAAAGTACAGCTGCTTTCAGACCAAGAACGTATCAAACAACTCGAACGCGAAAATAAAGAACTGCAACGCGCCAATGAGATTCTACGTAAAGCAGCCGCTTTTTTCGCCCAGGCGGAGCTCGGCCGCCCACACAAATAATGGTGGATTTTATCCATAACAATAAAGATCGATATGGTGTTGATGCGATTTGTAGGATTTTACCGATCGCAGCTTCAACCTATTACCGAACTTTAGATCTCGCTGACAATCCAGAACATCGAGCGAAACGTGCTCTGCATGATTTACATCATGCAGAGCAAATCAAACGTATTTGGAAAGAAAGTTTAGGTCGATATGGTGTGCGTAAGGTCTGGCAACAATTGAAACGTGAAGGTTATGTTATCGCACGTTGTACAGTTGCTCGATTGATGCAAAAGCTAGGTATACAAGGTGTTTGGCGTGGTAAGAATAAACAAACCACCCGTAGCCGAGATGATCAAAAACGAGCAGATGACTTAGTAAAACGCAATTTTAATGCAGATCATCCTGACCCTTGCGAAGCAATGCTTCTCAGGTGAGTGACTTTACGTATATTCAAACTCATTCAGGCTGGGTCTATACCGCCTTTATTATTGATGTGTTCTCGCGAGCAATTGTTGGATGGAAAGTATCAACACGTATGAATACAGATATGGTGCTCGATGCATTAGAGCAAGCATTGCACGATCGAGGCATGCCAAAGAATGTGATTCATCATTCCGATAGAGGTGTTCAATATCTTTCTATTCGCTATACCAATCGTTTAGAAGCTGCAAATTTACGAGCATCAGTCGGTACGACTGGTGATTCATACGATAATGCTTTGGCTGAAACGGTGAATGGCTTATACAAAACAGAGGTGATTGAATATTTAAAAGCAGATTGGCAAGGTTTAGCAGATGTACAACTTGCGACACTAAACTGGGTAGATTGGTTCAATAAAAAGCGTGTACACAGTGCACTGGGTTATGTATCGCCTTTTGAGTTTGAAGCAATGTACTATGATAAGATTTAACCGATTCGGAAAAGAATACATGTTTACTTTTTAATGACAGCTTAATGATCTAAGACACCATCTATCTGGTGTCTTTTTTATTTAACATAAAATCTCTTATTCGCAATTTTAATGTAAGCCCAAAGTAGAAATGTCCGGTTTCTCCAAAGTAAAAATGTCCGCTTTTAGAATATGCGCTTTTGCAATTTTCTTAGCGGACGGTTTGATATGTTGGTGTCTATGTCGGATAACCGCCATTATATTTAATAAAAGTATAAGATCAGGGAAAGTTACAGTTTTTATTTAAAATTGAAGTATCCATTAGACTTATGAATATTTATAAAAGGTATATAATGAGTATTATTAACCCTCAAGAAACCTCTATGAAAGGTTTACAGTCAATCATTCTTTATGATTCTTTTCTTTCATCTAAACTATTCCGAGTTGATATTAGTGGTGGTCATACAAACATTACCGGTATCAACGGTGCAGGGAAAACCTCATTCCTGAACCTGATTCCTATTTTCTTTGGTGCCTCACCAAATGGGTTAATAGAGAAAGCTGCAAACAAGAAAAATTTCGTAGACTACTATTTGCCGAGCAGTCGAAGCATGGTGATTTTTGAATACCTTGCTCACTCAGGTACAAAGTGTGTGGTGCTGTATCGCAATAATAATCAGGGCAAGCACAACTACCGATTTGTTGATGGATGCGCGGAAGATACGCTATTAAGTGAGAGCAGTCTGGAAATCTTGGGTCTTTCTCAGAATGTGAAAGACGTATTTGATCAGGTTTATAAATCTGGCGTTGATGTGAGCCGTCAGATCGACAGCATCCCTGAATATATCTATACGCTGACTGCAGATAAATCACGACTGACAGGTGAAAGAAACCTTCGTGATTTATGCAACCGCTATTCACTGTCTGGAAGCAAACAACAGCTAAAATTCCTGAGCAATCTGACCCAGGTAACGATTAACCAGAACAATGTTGTCTCAAACTTCAAAACCATGTTAATTGAAGCGTATTTGGACAACGAGAAAATCAAAACAAAACCAACCTCTACCGCAGATTGGTTAGCAACCATCAATGATGTGAAAGCCCTGCAAAGCCTTCAATCGGAAAAGCAGAAGATTATCTCTGGCATTCAGTTAAAGAATGCGGTCTTAGCCTCCTTTAATGCGCTTCATGCACACCTGTTGGTACTCCGGGACCATGTGGTGAACTACGAGCAGCAGATCAGTTCGATAGAGCATGAAATCTATGCTGTAAAGAACAAAGGGAATGAGACAGTCCGTAACCTGAATAACCAGATTGTACAAGTCAAAGAGCTGATTGCAGTAAAAGAAAAGTCTGCAGGTAACTTTAAACAGGCAATTCATGATATTGAAGTTGCGGAAAGACGTTATCAAGACATGAATATTTCCGTCATGGAACAGGAATATAAGAAACGTGCGCACTACTTCAACGAGATTGAAGAAGCGAAGAAATACAAACAGTTTTTGACTGAAAGCTACGAAAATATCAACCGC
Organism: Acinetobacter sp. PW68; assembly: GCF_020982655.1. Lineage (NCBI taxonomy): Bacteria > Pseudomonadati > Pseudomonadota > Gammaproteobacteria > Moraxellales > Moraxellaceae > Acinetobacter > Acinetobacter sp. PW68. Next base: position 140,050 of record NZ_JAHZSX010000002.1, read on the forward strand.
GAGTACGACAAGCATTCAGCAGATTTGCTTCGTGAGAAAATGGCATCCAGTGAAGCCCTTAATGCTGAATCTAACGAGGTTCAGGAGGCAATCAACCAGTTGCGAAACCGCTTTGATCTCAAGGTGAAAGAGCTTGAGCGCAAACAGGCTGAACAGCTCCAAATTCTTGATCAAGAAATTTCCAGTGAACGTCAAAGGCTTCTGGATATCCAGTCAGCAGCTATGGAGCGCATGCACCAATCAACACTGTTTACGGATGAAGAAAACCTACAGCTACAGCGCCTCAAGTTGGCTTATGAAGTCAAAGAGAATACCTTGTCTGCAAAGTCTGACGAATTGAAAGCGGCTCAAAACAAGCTTAAACAACTTAATTTTGATCAAAACAAGGCGCAGTATGATCTTAATGGATTAAAAGCCAAGCTTGAGAAAGCCAAGCAGTCAGAAGAGAATCTGCGTACAACCCTGTTCCAGAAAGACACCTTGCTACGGTTCCTGAATGATGCACCGAATGAAGATGTGGACTGGCGTACTACCATTGCGAAGGTCATCAATCCTGAGCTTTTCTTCAAAACCAACCTGAACCCTGTCTGGCAAACTGGCGTGAATGCCAATGCCCTAAGCCTCTATGGTCTTGAAATAGACCTGAACAAGTTGGAGATTCCAGGGGAAGCCGACAGTCTTGAGCAACTACAAATACGTCTGAAAGATGCCGAGATTTACACGGCTTCTTTGGTTGAGCAGTACGACAAGCAATCGCATCTGGCTCAGTCCATCCATAGAGAGATCAACGAGACCAATATTGCAGTTGTTAAACTCGAAAATGAGTTAAATACCCTGCAAAACGAGAAGCAGCAAGCCCGACAGGTTTATGACCAGACTGAGAAAGAGCTGAAAGCGAAGAAGGCAGAAGCTACACGTATTGAGCAAGAAGCTGTAAATAGAGCGAAATACGAGCTGCAAACTTTCAACAATCAGATTGAGCCGAAGAAACGTGGTGAGCTGCGATCAGCCAACATGCTTGAAAAAAATGGCTTAAAGGAGAGCTATGATGCGTCCTATGCAGACTTGCGTATCAAGCTTGATCTGATTGCCACAAAGGAAAAGCAGCTAGAGAGCAGCTATCAAGCCAAGATGGATGATTTGACCAACCTGTATCACAGCAAACTGCGTGAGCAAGGCGTGGATGAAAATATCCTGAAACAGGCAGAAATGAAGATCAAGGCTGCGATTGCACAGCACACCAAAGTCAAAGGCTATGAAAGCATTTTGGCTGAGTACGATATGTGGAAGAAAAACCACTATCAGTACAAGCAGAACCATATCGAGGACATGAACCAAGCTCTGAAACTTGTATCTGAATACAGCCACAATCTTTCCAAACTGGAAAGTGAGCTTGAACAAGTCCGAACCTCCCTTCGTACAAGAGTGGACAATCTTGAAGCGAGTGCACAAGATTTCAGGGAGAAAATCAAAAAGCTGGATAAACAGGGGCGTGAAATCGAAAACCTGTTCGATGACGATATCCTATTGGTAGAGGTAGATCGACCTGAGTTTTTAAGCTTCGACAGCTTCTCTCGTGATCTGGGTACGTTGGCTGATACACAGAAGAAACAGATTTATCAATTACGCTTGCAGACAAACGCTTCTAAGGCATTACTGCGCAAATATGAAGCCTTCTCTCTGTTCAAGCTGTTTGAGGAAAAGATGGAGAGTATGGGGACTACCAGTGAAACCATGAACACCATTAACTCCATGTCTACCATCGAAAGCATCATGGACTACGACTTGCCGAAAAAGCATGATGCAGTCACAAACATTTTCCGTAATAAATCGGCTCAGTTGCGTAACTATATTCAGGAAATCCTTAATCTAAATAAGCGTTTAAAGAGCGTATCTACGGAACTGTCTGGCTACCTGAACCGTAGCAACAAGTTCAAGGCATTCACTGACTTCTCAATGAATCTGGAAAGTGTGCTGAATGACAAGAACACCCTAGATCAGCTCAATCAGTTTGTTTTGCAGTGTGAGGACTATCAATCCTTTGAAAACATGCAAAGCAGCTCCATTCCGAGCGAGGATTTCATTCGTTGCTGTGAATACACCTTAAAGGCAATTGAAAGCACCAAAGGACATACTGATGATATCCGCTCTATGGTACGCCTGAAAATGAGCGTGATGAACAATGGTCGTCTTGCCGAGCTGCGTACTGACAACGACTTTACCAGTGCAGGGAGTACAGGAACGTCACGTATTCTGGTGCTGATCATGTTCCTCGCATTGTCACGGAAGTTATGCCCTGATAACTCGACCTACATCCATATCCCGCTTGACGAGATTGGCAACTTTGATGCGATCAACACCAATTTGCTGTTCGACATGATGGACCATAACAAAATCTATCTGGTCTGTGCTCAACCGGAAAACTCAACCTCTAACCACAAGTTTAAGAATCTCTACATTGTTGGAGCCAATGGTGTCAGCACTGTTGTTCCACTGGAAATCGAAGGCGATAACCCATTGCTTGCAGCAGAACCAGTCTAATAGGGAAAAAGTGGAGAATTTTAAATGGCTGATAAACGATTAACAAAAGTAGCGACCAAATTATTAGAAGGTTATCTAATTGACCAGTGGAGTGATTTTGAGAACTTTGAGTTTTTGAATGATGTCGAATTTTTAGATCAACTAAACAACCATATTAGTTTTCTAGGCAAAAAGTGTATTCAGACACCGTGCGGTGGTGGGTATTTCCTGATTTACCTTGATATTGAAAGTGACCCTGAGATCAAAAAGGTCATCACCAAACAGTTTGAGGAAAACGTCAGCAAAATGGAGCCACTTGTGGACTGGCTGCGACTGTTCAGAAAGGCAGGGGGGCGCAATGAACCTCTGATTGGAGGCGACAGAATTACGTCTGGTGAAATCCTGGTTGAAGTGGAGAAGTCCAAGCATGTCCAAAAAGGGCTAAAAGAACTCTCTGCAAAGTTGGGTAAGACCGCAAGCACAGTGAAAGACCAGATCAACGGTGTTATTCAGTTTTTGGTACAGCGCGAATATTTAGTGCCAGTTGGGGTTGTGGGTACTGAGTTTTTGGCAACTTCACGTTGGTCGATTTTCTACGATGAAGCTGAGTACCTTGCCGAACACAATGCGATTGATATCACTCAAACAGATGATGTGGAGCAGGGCGAGTTACTATGATCGACTTCGTGAATCCGGCTGAACGTGGGGCGAAGGTTTTCTCTGCAAACATTGATGCTATTGCCGAAGCAATCATGTTTACCAGTTCGTCTATTCAGGTCAATGAATCAAACAAATCCTTGATTGATAATTTGCTGTCTTGCGATCTTGGGTATCTGGATGCAGAAAAAAACACGCTGCATCTAAGAAACTTCGTCATTGAGTTTGTGAATTTCTATAAAAACAGAAAGAAACGCAACATTTCCGCACCCGACATTAGCGGTCTGATTGATCGTATCAAAACGGTGAGTACCGACTATGCCTTGTCAAAAGTCGAGGACCCGGAAAGTGCCGAAGTATTAAAGGTTGAAGCAAGTGACCTGATTATTGAGCTTTCAAACAATATCAGCGAGAACATGACCAATTTTGCCGATCAGTGCTTTGAGTATCTGTCGCTGTTCAACAACTACGACATGAAAATGCGTAAGGCTGAACAAAGCTTAAAGACTGCCAAAATGCTAATTACGGCACTGGAAATCCTTTCACCAAATACGATGGATGAATTGGCGGTAGGTGATGCAGACTTGCAGAGAGTGATCTCCAAACGTCTCAAGCCAAGCGTGTTTGAAGCCATTGAAGAAATGAACCACAGCCATCACCGACTGGACAAGCAACTCTTTGAATGGAAAAAGGACATAAAAACCCAGGAGCGAATCAATCTGATTGATGCGCTGCACCGTCATTTTGCCAACAACCGGACGCTGAATGCCGATATTGATTTCAACAAGGCACCTGATAGCTTCCGTCGTGTACCACTTATCAAGCTGAAAGCTCGTGCCGATATCTACCTTGAGGATTTTGAGAACACTTTATCTGCGGTAGCTCAGACAGCCAATCAGAAGCGTGTTAAAAAAGATGGTCCAGTTGTTGAAAAAAAACGCCCACCGGTAGAGAAGGCAACGCATACGATAGTGAAGGCAGTCTCACCTCTGGATAAAGCTGCATTTTTCTTCTTTGACGCTTTTGGCAGTCCGGCAATCAATGAAATATCAGCAAAGAACGCCTACATACGCCTAGAGCCTGGATGCAAATTTGAATACTGGATTAGTCGCCTCCTGTATGAGTTTGAACTCAACCACTCAAACCATCTTGAGTTGCAGTTAGTGGGTGAAACGGATGCTAAATATAATGGCAACTACTACATTTCAGATATCGTGTTTCGTCGCAAAGACAGCAACGGAAAGGTGATGCAATGCGCTTAGGGCAAAGAGAACTCTCAATCATTCAGACGGTTTTACAGCTTAAAACCAGAGTGGTGAAGCTTAATAAGACATGGACAATGCTGAACAAAGACATGCAGATCGGTAGCATCATCAAACGTGAGCTGCATCTAAGTGAATCAGATCTTGATGTGCTTCGGGTTCTGTACGGAAAGCATGTAAAAACGGAGCCAGAGGTAACGTATGACTCCAATGCAGACCGAATATCGCTTGCTGATCATCGTATAGATGAAAAGTCTGGCAATGCCAGCGTTTTCGGTGAGCAGCTTTGGTTTGCTGCGATCAATGCACAACTACCGTTAAAGTCCGGTGAGATGCACATTGCACATCCTGGCGTGACAACAGCCGTGTCCTTAGAGCATCTTGCAGTAGAAAAAATCAGGAAGCTGATCATTATTGAGAATGGCACTATGCTTGTACGGATTTCGGACTGGTATCAGCAAGTTCCACTCGAATGGCAAGACAGCCTATTCCTTTACAGGGGGCATGGTAAGAACTGCCGGTCAGTCAATCAGTTGCTTGAAGTTCTGCCAGAAGAATGTCCGGTAGCGGTGTATACCGATTTCGACCTGTATGGGTTGAATATCGCCAATAATTTCAACCTGATCAGACCAGTCTCTGTGATGGTTCCCCAATGTTGGCAAAGCATTAAAGAACAACACCCTGATAACAACTTCTATAAGTATGTAGACCAGTCAGAGTACATTTCGGATTTGTCGGAAACCGAAGGCATGTCGGAGCCGATGAAAGCGATCTTGAAGCATGTGAACTTCAATAAAGTTGCAGTTATGCAAGAGAACGTGAACCGGCTTGGTCCATTGGTGTGTATAGCAATTTAAGGGCACTGTTGCAAAAGTTCAAGGTGTTACTTTAGACTATACCCTAAAGTTACAATCTGAAAGTTCATGAAATTATGTATCATTTAAATGATTTTTAATCATAAGTAACATGTAACTTTAGTGTTAAAGAATTATAATTTACGAAATTGTTCATTTTTATCCAATTGGGGCGTGAAAAAGTGAAAGGCCAAAAAGTAGGGTATGTCCGGGTAAGTTCTGTCGAGCAAAACACTGGACGTCAACTTGAAGGAATTGAGGTCGACCGGATTTTTGTTGACCGTGCTTCAGGTAAAAATACTGACCGACCTAAATTTCAGGAAATGTTGAACTATGTCCGGGAAGGGGACAGGGTGATTGTACATTCAATGGATCGTTTTGCGCGAAGCCTAAAAGATTTGGTCACTGAAGTAGATAAACTGGTCAAACGAGGGATCGCCATCCAGTTTGTAAAAGAAAATATTACTTTTACAGCCGAATCCACCCCGATGGATAATTTGATGCTTCAAATGATGGGTGCTTTTGCACAGTTCGAACGTGAGATCATTTTAGAGCGGCAAAAGGAAGGAATAAAACTCGCCTCTGCTCAGGGGAAGTACAAAGGTCGGGTGCATAAACTAAAGCCTGACCAAGCTGAAGCTTTACGACAAGCATGGAAGGAGGGGAAGTATCCATCGAAAATGGCATTAGGGAAAGCTTTTGGGATTAGTCGTCAGGCGGTATACCGATATTTACAAGTTAGTGAATAGCTTATTGGGATTAGCAACTAAATTTAGTTTAACTTATAAAAATCATGAAACACTGTTCGAATTTTAAGCGTGGAACGTGAAAAATCACAAAAAAAGCCCACCTTGGGGAAGGTGGGCTATCAACTAGAAACTACAGCATTGATTTCTAAGTGGAATTATAACACATTACGTATAAGGTGTATTATGTTAATTTTAGAAAAATTTAAGAATCTTTACGTAATGGTTTGTTCAATATTTTTGATTTCTTGTCTTTTAGATCAATCAGAAATAACCAATAACATAAGCCAGGAAATAGAGCCATAAAGCTAGCCCATGTTTCGGTATACATCTTCCACCAATCTTCAGCAATCTTTCCAGTATGCCCCCATCCTAAAAGAATAAAAAATGGAGTAGCAATAATTAGAGAGGTAATACAGATGGTTAATAAATTAAGACTGTTATAACGATTTAAAAGAATTGAGAATATGTAGCTGAAAGGCACAGTCAAATAGAAATATAAAGATATAAAAAAACAGTCGAAGTTTATACTTCGACTGTTTAAATTACATAGAAAGAAAGTTAAAGCAAATTAAACCAATTAATGCTGAAGCTGCAAGGACGTACATCACTTTGAGCTGGAAATGAAATAAGCCAACCAAAGCTACAAGTGCAATTAACGCAGCAACAATATCGAAAGAGCCGTTAAAACCTGTTGGCCAAAGTACATGATAAGCAAAAAATAGGGCAAGGTTAAGAATCACACCAACAACTGCGGCTGTAATAGCCGTTAACGGAGCTGTAAATTTGAGCTCATTATGTGTTGATTCGATAATTGGTGCACCAGCTAAAATAAAAACAAAGGAAAACAGGAAAGTAAACCAAGTGACTATGCTTGCTCCAATGGTGCCCGCCAAGAATAAATGATCTGAGCCTAAGATTGCTTGATTGAATGCTCCTAAAAAGCCAACAAATGCGACCACCATAATTAAAGGGCCGGGCGTGCTTTCACCTAGAGCTAAGCCATCTATCATTTGAGTCGGACTTAACCAACCGTAATAGCTTACAGCACCCTGATAAACATAAGGCAATACTGCATAGGCACCACCAAAGGTGAGCAGGGCCGCTTTCGTAAAGAACCAAGCCATTTGGGTGTAAGTATGATCCCACCCCAGCGTTAAGCTTAGGCTCAGGATTGGAATAAACCACAGTAGACCACCAATTAGCAGAATACTGCCCAATCGTTTCCAGCTAAAGATCGCATGTTCAGGTGTAGGAGTATCATCATCAATTAAAGCACGACCATAATCTTTTTTACTCTGCTGGTGTGCGTTTCCACCAGAAAATAGGCTTGGATATTTTTTTCTGGTTAGATAACCAATGATTGCGGCAGAGAGCACAATTAAAGGAAAGGGTAAGTTGAAGAAAAATATAGCAATAAATGAAAGGGCTGCAATCAGCCATAAAAATTTATTTTTAAGTGATCGACTGCCGATTCGATGTGTTGCATGAAAAACAATGGCAACAACAGCAGGTTTAATACCGTAAAAGAGCCCTGCAATAATGGGTACATCACTAAATTTTACATAAACCCATGAAAGACCAATTAAAATAAATAGTGAGGGTAGTACAAAAAGAATCCCTGCAACTAAACCACCGACGGTTCTATGCATTAACCAACCGATATAAGTTGCTAATTGTTGTGCTTCAGGACCCGGTAAGAGCATACAATAGTTCAGTGCATGCAAAAATCGCTTCTCTGAAATCCACCGCTTTTCTTCAACCAGTTCTTGGTGCATGACCGCAATTTGACCTGCGGGCCCCCCAAAACTAATGAACCCCAATTTAAGCCAGAATAGGAATGCTTGCCAAAATGAAACTGACTGTATCTCTTGTTCTGGTTGTATAACAAGTTCTTGTTCCATGATTATTCTCTTGATAGGTTGGCATATAAGCCATCGAAAATGTGATTCGATAATGCAAATAATTGGTCATCGTCACTTATCTGACTTCGAATTCCTTGAATAACTTTTTCAATACCGATCGCTTCTGGAGGCTCAATTCCTCCTACATCAAGGTAATGAACAATTTCAGCGATTTTCTTTAATGCGGGTGTTTCTAGATCAAAACTATGTAAAAGAACTTCGAAGGTCACCCAATGATTGACATGACTGAAAGTTGCACCATCAAAATCGAATCCAAATGCATCTTTGGGGCAGTCACTTGGCGTTTCTAACCAAATGAATGTTGGTGAGGTATCTATAAAAGTCTTGATTAGCCATGCAGAAGCTAGACGATCAATCCAAGGCCTTTGTCGTGTTGCCCAAATTCTGTTTTGATAATTACCTTTATCCAGATGTTGAATATGAGCTTGTATAGCTTTAGGTTCATTGACTTCACCTAGACGTGCAATAGTGAGTTCCAATAAGGAAAGTTCATTAAGAACCTGTACTTGAGTCTCATCTGGATAATAGTCAATGTCTACAAGTGCATCGATGCTTTTTCTTAATTTACGAATCTGTTTGAGTAGTTCTTTCTTATCATCTTTAGTTTGACGATCTCTTATTTCCGTGAGTTGTTTATAGAGGGTTTCGTACTCTTCTTTTCGACTGAAAATAGGTGCGAGTTCAAGATTTAAAGGTGGCTCTGCGTAAAACATATAAGCAGTTCCTTGTTCAGAAACAACATCATTAGCAATAGAGGTAAACTTCTCACTATGATTAATAGGGAGTATGTAGACCCCATCTCTAAGGGTCGCGGCACCACTTGCTTTCAAAGATCGCCAGACTCTCATCCGAGTGCTTGTGTTCTGTGTAGGCAGAGATGTTATGAGCAAAGAAATAGACATGTAGTATACTCAACATATTTGTAGAATATATTACTAATAAATTTTTAAACTTCAAAGACGAATAAATGATTTCCTATAGTAGGAAAAATATTAAGAAAATATTTATCCAGAACATATTTAAATTGAGGGTGTTATGGAAAAGGGAGCAATAATTTCAGATTGCAGTAAATATCGTTATTCTCTATGGCGTATCTGGGATAAAGAGAAACCAATGTTTTCTTTTATTGGTTTGAATCCCTCAACTGCAGATCATATTCAAGATGATCCCACTATCACTCGTTGTATCAACCTTGCCAAAAGTTGGGGTGGCGGTGGTATTTATATGGCTAATCTCTTTGCATATAGAGCAACTGATCCACAAGAAATGATGTCTCAAGAAGATCCCATTGGCTCAGATAATGATTTTTACTTAAGCGAAATAGCTTCCAAATCCCAAAGAATTATTGCTTGTTGGGGTAATAATGGGGGGTATCAACAAAGGTCCTCTACTGTAAAAGAACTATTAAAGGGTAAACTTTATTATCTAGAATTGAATAAAACAGGTGAACCAAAACATCCTCTTTACATCCATTCTGAAACTCAAATTAAGCCCTATTTAACATAATGGCTGTTATACGAACTATCTTTGTAATGCATATTGCATTACAATATTCTCATGCATTCAATAAATGGGAAAATGATGGCTACTGTTAATTTCAGGGTCGATGAAGCCCTTAAAGAAAAGTCTTATTCCATCCTAAAAGAACAAGGAATTGCACCTACTGAGTTCTTTACTAATATTCTTGAATATATTGCTACGACTGGAAAGCTTCCAGTACAAAAAGCTTTACTCTCAGAAGAGGATACCGAGCTATTAGCGATTGTTCGTAAACGTGTTAATGATCCTAAAGAGATGTTCGAGGAAGTCACATTAGATGACTTATAAGCTTTTACGTCATAAGGACTTCACTGCAGAATGGGAAAAGCTTCCTAGTGCTATACGAGATCAATTCAAGAAAAAATTAGCTAAGGTAATAGAGCAACCACATATTCCAAAGAATATGCTTAAAGGTGATCTTGCAGGCTGCTATAAAATAAAATTATTAAAAGCTGGTGTCCGACTTGTTTACCAGGTCAAAGATGATCAGGTAGTTATTTTGCTAATTACCGTTGGAAAACGAGCTGATAGCATTGTTTATGATGAAGCAAAAAAGCGGATAAAAGACTAAAAATGGGAGCTGCATGCCCCCATTTTTGGCTTCGTATAACGTGCATTATGTTAATTTTAGGGAAACTTAATTCTATAGGTGATACCAATGGACAAAAAGATAGAAGAGAAAACTAAAGATATTAATGAAAAAATTCAAAAATTGGATTTAGCTATCCAAGAACTAATAGAAACTACAGACAATTTTTTTATTAATGACTTCCGACTGGAGAGGTTTCACCATCTATAAGGAACTGTAGAGGAAATCCCCCAGCTATGACTTCAACTTCTCCAAGCTTATCTACAACTATGCGGTCAACTAATATATTTTTTTGATAAAGCAAAGATACGTAGGTCAAAATAATTGCTAAGAAATTAAAATATAAAAATTTTTTCATAATTTTATCTCATATATCTATTAATTATAACAATTTTTAATCAGAGCCTTTTGGAATAATTTGCTTTAATTTCTCTATTATTATTTTATCAAAAAATTCCTTTAATATGAAAAAATTAGAATTTATTTTATTAAGTTTACTTGCAGCCTGTAGTCCAGTTACAGAAAAAATTGAATCAAATATAGTTGTTCCACGTATTCAATATACGGGGGGAGCAGATAATGCAAGTTATAGTGAGGCTAAGCTTATTAGGGAAGGTAAATGCCTATACCTAGAACATGCTGATGGATCTAAAGTTCTGCCAATTTTTGCTACAAAAACTCTAGATTGGGATATGGAAACTAAGAGCCTAAAAGTAGATTCGGATACTTATTTTTTAGGTGATAAAGCAGCATATGGAGGCGGAGAATCCTATCCTCTAGAAAAAAATAATTATTCTTGGATAACTGAAGTAGATCCTAGCTGTGATACCTCAAAAGTTATAGTTATTAGTCGACTCATAAGACCAATTGAACAGAACTACCAAAATGAAGAATAGCCTATTTTACTGTCTTGCATTAGTTTTAATTATAGGATGCCAACCATTAGAAAAGAATGGATATATTTCTATTAAAAATTGGACCAATGCCCCAATCACAGATCTTAAAATAACTTATATCAGTGCTCAAAAAACTTATAGCTTAGGTACTCTTTATCCTTATTCGGAATATAAATACGCCATCAACTATGAGCAGCATAATGAGGATTCAATAATCTTTTCATATGTAGATAAAAGTCATAAAAAGATTAATCAAGAAGTAGCGTAAGCATCCGGCTAACACAGCCTTACCAAGCGATCCTATAAGCCTTAATTTAGTCCCCACTTAGAAACAAGTGGGGACTTAAATTTATGACTACAAATCATCAGACATCCATCGCATCTCTTGCGAAAAAACGAAGAACATACAGTGCTGAATTTAAACAGCAGATCGTTCAGGCTTGTAAAGCACCGGACGTTTCAATTGCTTCAGTCGCTTTGCAACATGGATTGAATACAAATCTTGTATCCAAATGGATTCGCTTAATTGATGCTAAGCCAGGGAGTGATCGCTCACCACTACCGAATAAACCTGCATTTATTGCCTTATCTTGCTCTGCACCATTAGATCCTACTCCTACTGACATGTTAAAAGTTCAAATTACTTTACCCCACTCAAAAGCAGAAATTGGCTTGAAATGGCAAGTATCAGAAATACCTGCCTTGGCAGAATTACTCAAGGTGCTGGCAACATGATCCGTATCGATGAAATCTGGCTTTCTACCCAACCTCTGGATATGCGAGCAGGGATGGATACTGTCATGGCTCAGGTGGTGAGAGCCTTTGGCTACATTAAACCGCATTGTGCTTACCTGTTCTGTAATAAACGTGGTATCGCATGAAAGTGCTGGTACATGATGGACTGGGCATCTGGCTGTGTGCCCGGCGGCTGGAACAGGGAAAATTCCACTGGGCTAAAGTTCACCAGGGTGAAAGCGTAGCTCTCAACCCGGAACAGTTACAGGCATTAATCCAGGGTTTGCCTTGGCAGCGCATTGGACGACAGCAGGTGGTCACGATGCTCTAAACCAAGCTCGGCTATTCTGCTATCCTCCAAACGTTCTATTTCATTCTTCTCATGACCTCAGGCATACTGCGGTCATGAATACGCTGCCAGATTTAAGCCAACTGACCCATGAACAACTGCTGGAATTCACCCGGCAGTTGGCGATGCAGCATCAACAACTCGCAGAAGATAAACAACAATTAGATGCTCAAGTTCAACATCTGGAAGTATCAAATCAACAATTAGGTACCAAAGTTCAACATCTTGAAGTCACCAATCAGCAATTAGATTCTAAAGTTCAGCATCTTTCTATTCTCAATCAAAAATACGAGCATGAACTGGCGCTGTTTAAACAGCATAAATTCGGCAGTAAAAACGAACATCTCACCGCAAAACAAATCCATCTGTGGGATGAGGCGGTCGAAGAAGATATCGCAGCCGTTGATCTGGAATTAGAACGATTAAATGCAGATAAAACCCATGCAGCGACACAGAAAGCCACAGTCAACAAACCTAAACGTCGACTGCTGCCAGATCATCTACACACCATCCGTATTGAGCATGAACCTGCATCAACCCAATGCAGTTGTGGCTGCCAGTTACGTCGTATCGGCGAAGATATCAGTGAAAAACTGCATTTCAGACCGGCACAGTTCTATAAGGAACAGCATGTACGTGGCAAATGGGTCTGTGATCAGTGCGACACCCTGACTCAGCAAGCGATGCCCGCCTATGTGATTGATAAAGGTATTGCCAGTCCTGAACTGCTCAGCCATGTGCTGGTATCGAAGTATGCCGATCATTTGCCGCTGTACCGTCAGCGCCTGATCTATCAGCGGGCTGGCATTGATCTGTCCAGATCCACGTTATCTGACTGGATTGGTCGCTGCGGTGTGGAACTGGAACCTCTTACCAATGCCTTAAAACAGGTGGTGCTGCAACAGCGGGTGATCCATGCCGATGAAACGCCGGTCACCATCATGCGGATGGGTGATGATGAGAAAAAACCGAAGAAAGGTTATGTCTGGTATATGCCACCACACAGTATAATCCAGTTCAGGCGGTGATCTATGACTTTCAGGATAGTCGTTCAGGCCAGCATGCTGAAGAGTTCTTGAAAGGCTGGCAGGGCTATCTAGTCTGTGATGATTACAGTGGTTATAAAGCACGTTTTAAATCAGGCCAGGTGATTGAGGTAGGGTGCATGGCCCATGCACGTCGTAAATTCCATGAACTGCATGTAACTGGGAAAAGTCAGGTTGCTGAACAGGCCTTAGTGCTGATTCAGAAACTGTATGCGATAGAAGCAGAACTCAGGAAAAAGACCGATGGTACAGCGGAAGACCGCCGCGAATACCGACAACAGCATAGTCAACCAGTGATGCAACAACTATATGAATGGCTCAACCAACATCATCTGACAGTGCCATCGAGTTCTCCCACCGCCAAGGCTATCAATTACACTCTGAAGCGTTGGCCAGCCTTAAGCCGCTATCTGGATGATGGCAATCTACCGATATGCAACAATTGGGTAGAGAATCAGATGCGTCCCTGGGCGTTGGGACGCAAGAACTGGCTGTTTGCAGGTTCGCTGCGCAGTGGTCAGCGAGCGGCAAACATCATGACTTTAATCCAGTCAGCAAAGCTGAATGGCTTGGATCCGTATGCCTATTTAAGTGATGTGCTGAAAAGGCTGCCGACGCATAAAGCGACCCAAATTGAAGAATTGCTGCCACACTGCTGGAAACCTAAATCGAATTAAAATTGGTATGGGATTCAGCGGACGCTTACGAAGTAGCTACATATGCAGCCAAATATGATAGGAGAATTTATGAAATAATTATTCAATAGAATATAAATTTATATAGAAATTACAATTACTAATTGAACGAAAGAGCTTCTATTTGAAGTTTCAAAAACTGGAGTTTTCCACCAATCTAACCTCCATTGTAAGCGTCCGCTGAACCCCACTTTTTCTAACTCATTAATACCGCGATAGTGTCCACTTAAATTTAAGTGGACACCTATTTATGGATTTAAAGACAGTTATAGACAGTGCACCAACGCTAAAAAAGCCCCGTCGAACCTTCACAGCTGAATTTAAACATCAACTTATTCAGCAATGCCAGCAGCCAGATACATCAGTGGCCAAGGTAGCAATGCAACATCAGATCAATGCCAATCTGCTACATAAATGGATTCGTCAGTCCAGATCAATGCCCCCTGCATTAAAAACCCCATCCATTCCACAGACTGACTTTCTTCCGGTCATTCTTCACCCGACTCCAGTCAAACAAGAAGCACCTCTACCACCTGTGCCAGAGAAGAAAGCTGTCGCTCATATCAGGATTCCATTACATGAGGCACCAAGTTCCGCAAGGGATCAGATGATCGAGATCGACTGGCCGGTGGAGTCAGTAACTGAATTACTGTTGCTGATCCAGGGTTTGACTCAATGATTCGTATTGATGAGATCTGGTTGTCTACCCAGCCGATGGACATGCGTGCAGGGATGGATACAGCCATGGCTCAGGTGCTGAGAGCCTTTGGCTACATCAAACCGCATTGCGCTTACCTGTTCTGTAATAAGCGTGGCCATCGTATGAAAGTGCTGGTGCATGATGGACTGGGTATCTGGCTGTGTGCCCGGCGGCTGGAACAGGGGAAATTCCACTGGGCTAAAGTTCACCAGGGTGAAAGTATGGCGATCAGCCCGGAGCAGTTACAGGCACTGATCCAGGGTTTGCCCTGGCAAAGAATCGGACTGCAGCAAGTGGTAACAATGCTCTAAACCAGGCTCATCCATTCTGCTATTCTCCAAACGTTCTATTTCCTCTGCA
>NZ_JAHZSX010000003.1:0-53772 GCF_020982655.1 Acinetobacter sp. PW68
TAGCTCAGTGCATGATCACCAATAAACTGACGTTTACAGTCTTTGCACTGATAGTTTTGTTTCCCATCTACTTTGATACCATTTTTCTTTATACTATCACTGAGGCAGGTTGGACATTTGATTGCTAGAGTTATTTGCATTTCTCTATTTTATCAAAATCCAATCGGCTTTTTCTTCAGCATACTTTTTGAAACACTACCAAAAATAGATTAACCTCAAACTTCTAATTCTTATAAATAATGAAAAACACCCAACTTATCTAGCACATCTAAAGACAATTGTTTACGTAGAGCAATATCATCACCAGCTTTCATTTGCATATTTAAAGCAAATGCCACCACTTGCCCATCTGCCTTTTCAACAAAACCCACATACCAACCCACTTGCGGGTCTACAGCCATTCCCCAGCCACTTTTAGCATATAGACGATTCTCCCCTCTGCGCTCTACATACAACATCTCTTTCACTTGTTGCTGAACTTCAGGTTTAAAGGCAATTGCCCTTGGGCTAAATCATACACAAACTTTACTTCTTGTATAGGTGTAATTGTCAAAGGCCCTTTCAACCAAAATTGATCAACTTCCGTGCCTATTTGCATATTGCCATAACCAATACGTTGCAATTCACTTTGCATTAAGCTTGGACCAATACGACGTGCCAATTCTTGATATACAGGCACTGTAGATGCTTGCATGGCTTCGCCCAAAGTAAAATCTTTGTCCCATGCTTTAAAAAAACGTGGCTTTCCATCCCACTTAAATATTTCTGTAGATGTTGCTTTATGATTTTCTAAACCAATTAGTGCATTGGCAATTTTAAATGTAGATGCAGGAATATAAGCTGTTTTTGCTCGGTCTAAATGCGTGCCATATTTTTTAATATTTTGACCATCATATGTGACAAACACAGCATCAGCTGAGATTTCATTAAAAAGCGCTTGAACATTCTGATCGATGATTGAGTTATTCACTTGTGGAATTGTACTTGTTTTTGCTCGACTCATACTATGCTCAGCACAAGCCCCAATACTTATGCTTAAGCAAACTAAACTCAATATTTTTAATAATTTCATGATATACAACTTTAAAATTTGGTAGTGTTTCAAAAAGTATGCTGAAGAAAAAAGCCGATTGGATTTTGATAAAATAGAGAAATGCAAATAACTCTAGCAATCAAATGTCCAACCTGCCTCAGTGATAGTATAAAGAAAAATGGTATCAAAGTAGATGGGAAACAAAACTATCAGTGCAAAGACTGTAAACGTCAGTTTATTGGTGATCATGCACTGAGCTATCTAGGATGTAAGTCAGGTATTACTCGTAAAATATTACAGTTGATGGTCAGAGGCAGCGGTATACGAGATATTGCTGAAGTTGAGCGCATCAGTATCGGTAAAGTTTTACGTACTTTAACTGAATCAACCTATGAAATTCAGCCTCAGCAAAGTCATTATGAATCTCTCGAAGTAGATGAGTTCTGGAATTTTGTTGGAAATAAAAAGAATAAACAATGGCTTATTTTTGTTCAAAAGTCATATTTTACCTCGGAGAAACCGGACATTTTTATTGGTGAGAATATAGACACTTTAAATGGGTTCTAACACTCGTTTCGTATAACAGCCATTATGTTAAATAATAGGGGCTTCTAAGTACGCGATTAGAAAATTTAGTCTTTAAGAGGAGAAATTTGTTCTAGCTTATCTTCAGGATTATTTTCTCTAATATGTATAATTCGATCATAATTTTCTACTCCTCGTAAGTGAGGTGGTGCAAATGCTGGATACTTGTTGAAAAAGTGCATTTTAATATTTAGTGCATGGTCTAAAATAAAAGCACATTCAATTCCATAGTACTTATCATTAATGTAAGCGTCCGCTGAACCCCACTTTTTCTAACTCATTAATACCGCGATAGTGTCCACTTAAATTTAAGTGGACACCTATTTATGGATTTAAAGACAGTTATAGACAGTGCACCAACGCTAAAAAAGCCCCGTCGAACCTTCACAGCTGAATTTAAACATCAACTTATTCAGCAATGCCAGCAGCCAGATACATCAGTGGTAAAGGTAGCAATGCAACATCAGATCAATGCCAATCTGCTACATAAATGGATTCGTCAGTCCAGATCAATGCCCCCTGCATTAAAAACCCCATCCATTCCACAGACTGACTTTCTTCCGGTCATTCTTCACCCGACTCCAGTCAAACAAGAAGCACCTCTACCACCTGTGCCAGAGAAGAAAGCTGTCGCTCATATCAGGATTCCATTACATGAGGCACCAAGTTCCGCAAGGGATCAGATGATCGAGATCGACTGGCCGGTGGAGTCAGTAACTGAATTACTGTTGCTGATCCAGGGTTTGACTCAATGATTCGTATTGATGAGATCTGGTTGTCTACCCAGCCGATGGACATGCGTGCAGGGATGGATACAGCCATGGCTCAGGTGCTGAGAGCCTTTGGCTACATCAAACCGCATTGCGCTTACCTGTTCTGTAATAAGCGTGGCCATCGTATGAAAGTGCTGGTGCATGATGGACTGGGTATCTGGCTGTGTGCCCGGCGGCTGGAACAGGGGAAATTCCACTGGGCTAAAGTTCACCAGGGTGAAAGTATGGCGATCAGCCCGGAGCAGTTACAGGCACTGATCCAGGGTTTGCCCTGGCAAAGAATCGGACTGCAGCAAGTGGTAACAATGCTCTAAACCAGGCTCATCCATTCTGCTATTCTCCAAACGTTCTATTTCCTCTGCATCATGACCTCAGGCATACTGCGGTCATGAATACGCTGCCTGACTTAAGCCAACTGACCCATGAACAACTGCTGGAATTTACCCGGCAGTTGGCGATGCAGCATCAGTCTCTAGCACAATCAAACCAGCAATTAGATGCCAGAGTTCAACATCTTGAAGTCACCAATCAGCAATTAGATTCTAAAGTTCAACATCTTTCTATTCTCAATCAAAAATACGAGCATGAACTGGCGCTGTTTAAAAAGCACAAATTCGCCCAAAAGAATGAACACTTAACGGCAAAACAAATCCATCTGTGGGATGAAGCGGTTGAAGAAGATATTGCCGCGGTTGATCTAGAACTGGAACGGCTAAATGCAGATAAAACCAATGCAGCGACACACAAAGCCAAAACCAATAAACCTAAACGTCGACCACTGCCAGATCATCTACACACCATCCGTATTGAGCATGAACCTGCATCAACCCAATGTGCTTGTGGATGCCAACTCCGGCGTATCGGCGAAGATGTCAGTGAAAAACTGCATTTCAGACCGGCACAGTTCTATAAGGAACAGCATGTGCGTGGTAAATGGGTCTGTGATCAGTGTGACACCCTGACTCAGCAAGCGATGCCCGCCTATGTGATTGATAAAGGCATTGCTTCACCTGAACTGCTCAGCCATGTTTTGGTATCGAAATATGCCGATCATTTGCCGCTGTACCGTCAACGTCTGATCTATCAGCGGGCGGGAATCGAACTTTCTAGATCAACTTTATCTGACTGGATAGGTCGCTGCGGTGTAGAACTGGAACCTCTGGTAATGCCTTAAAAGAGGTGGTACTACAACAGCAGGTGCTGCATGCAGATGAAACACCGGTCACCATCATGCGGATGGGTGAGAATGATAAAAAACCGAAGAAAGGTTATGTCTGTACTATGCCACTACACAGTACAATCCAGTTCAGGCGGTGATCTATGACTTTCAGGATAGTCGTTCAGGCCAGCATGCTGCAGAGTTCTTGAAAGGCTGGCAGGGTTATCTAGTCTGTGATGATTACAGTGGTTATAAAGCACGCTTTAAATCAGGCCAGGTCATAGAGGTGGGCTGCATGGCCCATGCACGTCGTAAATTCCATGAACTGCATGTAACTGGGAAAAGTCAGGTCGCTGAACAGGCATTAGTGCTGATTCAGAAATTATATGCGATAGAAGCAGAATTAAGAAAAAAGACGGATGGTACAGCGGAAGACCGCTGCGAATACCGACAACAGCATAGTCAACCGGTCATGCAACAACTATATGAATGGCTCAACCAACATCAGCTGACGGTGCCATCGAGTTCTCCAACCGCCCGGGCGATCAATTACAGCCTAAAACGTTGGACTGCTTTAAGCCGCTATCTGGATGATGGCAATCTACCCATTGACAATAATTGGATAGAGAACCAAATGCGTCCCTGGGCCTTGGGGCGTAAGAACTGGCTATTTGCAGGTTCGCTGCGCAGTGGTCAACGAGCTGCCAATATCATGACTTTAATCCAGTCAGCAAAGCTGAATGGCTTGGATCCGTATGCCTATTTAAGTGATGTGCTGAAAAGGTTGCCAACACATAAAGTGCCCCAAATAGAAGAATTACTACCTCACCGCTGGAAACCTGAACCCCGTTAAAACTTGGCGATGGCGTTCAGCGGATGCTTACTCATTAATAAAAAAATTGTCTGTAGTTTCTATTAGTTCTTGGATAGCTAAATCCAATTTTTGAATTTTTCATTAATATCTTTAGTTTTCTCTTCTATCTTTTTGTCCATTGGTATCACCTATAGAATTAAGTTTCCCTAAAATTAACATAATACACGTTATACGAAGCCAAAAATGGGGGCATGCAGCTCCCATTTTTAGTCTTTTATCCGCTTTTTTGCTTCATCATAAACAATGCTATCAGCTCGTTTTCCAACGGTAATTAGCAAAATAACTACCTGATCATCTTTGACCTGGTAAACAAGACGGACACCAGCTTTTAATAATTTTATTTTATAGCAGCCTGCAAGATCACCTTTAAGCATATTCTTTGGAATATGTGGTTGCTCTATTACCTTAGCTAATTTTTTCTTGAATTGATCTCGTATAGCACTAGGAAGCTTTTCCCATTCTGCAGTGAAGTCCTTATGACGTAAAAGCTTATAAGTCATCTAATGTGACTTCCTCGAACATCTCTTTAGGATCATTAACACGTTTGCGAACAAGAGCTAATAAATCAGCATCTTCCTCTGAGAGTAAAGCTTTTTGTACTGGAAGCTTTCCAGTCGTAGCAATATATTCAAGAATATTAGTAAAGAACTCAGTAGGTGCAATTCCTTGTTCTTTTAGGATGGAATAAGACTTTTTCTTTAAGGGCTTCATCGACCCTGAAATTAACAGTAGCCATCATTTTCCCATTTATTGAATGCATGAGAATATTGTAATGCAATATGCATTACAAAGATAGTTCGTATAACAACCACTATGTTAAATGGATAGTTGTTTAGTGGGAAAATCAAGTTTTTGAAATTTCAAATTGAAGTTTTTTCGTTCAATTAGTAATTGTAATTTATATTCTATTGAATAACTATTTCATAACTTTTCCTATCATATTTGGCTGCATACGTAGCTACTTCTTGATTAATCTTTTTATGATTTTTATCTAAATATGAAAAGATTATTGAATCCTCATTGTGCCGCTCGTAATTGATGGCGTATTTATATTCTGAATAAGGATAAAGAGTACCTAAGCTATAAGTTTTTTGAGCACTAATATAAGTTACTTTAAGGTCTGTAATTGGATAATCAGTCTGATTTTTAATAAAAATATATCCATCCTTTTCAAATGGCTGGCATCCTATAAGTAGAACTAATGTAAGACAGTAAAATAGGCTATTCTTCATTTTGGTAGTTCTTCAATTGGTCTTATGAGTCGATTAATAACTATAACTTTTGAGGTATCACAGCTATGATCTACTTCAGTTATCCAAGAATAATTATTTTTTTCTAGAGGATAGGATTCTCCGCCTCCATATGCTGCTTTATCACCTAAAAAATAAGTATCCGAATCTACTTTTAGGCTCTTAGTTTCCGTATCCCAATCTAGAGTTTTTGTAGCAAAAATTGGCAGAACTTTAGAGCCATCAGCATGTTCTAGGTATAGGCATTTACCTTCCCTAATAAGCTTAGCCTCACTATAACTTGCATTATCTGCTCCCCCGTATATTGAATACGTGGAACAACTATATTTGATTCAATTTTTCTGTAACTGGACTGCAGGCTGCAAGTAAACTTAATAAAATAAATTCTAATTTTTCATATTAAAGGAATTTTTTGAGAGAGTAATAGAGAAATTAAAGCAAATTATTCCAAAAGGCTCTGATTAAAAATTGTTAAAATTAGTAGATATATGAGAGGAAATTATGAAAAAATTTTTATACTTCAATTGCTTATCTTTTATTTTTACTTATTTATCTTTGTTTTATCAGAAATATACATTAGTGGATCGTATAGTTGTAGACAAGCTTGGAAAAGTTAAAGTCATTGGAGGAGGATTTCCCTTACAGTTTTTAGTAGATGGTGAAGTATCTCCAGGTGGGAGTATAGCGCTAGATCCTTTAAATATTATTATAGGAATAGATCAATTTATCTTCTTATATTTTATTTTTGATTATTTGTTCTGGATAAGTGTTTTATTTGCTTTTTACATAATTTTGAAAAGGTACAAACTAAAACAGATTTTCTAAAATTAACATAATACACGTTATACGAATCTAAAAACGGGAGCCTTTAGCTCCCATTTTTACTATATTTTTTAAAGTCTTAGGCATGTTGTACTGTGAGTTTTAGGCCTAAAGCATTCACAACACGATTAATCGTATCAAAACGTGGTGCTGAATCCTGACGTAGGGCTTTGTAGAGTGCCTCACGTCCAATCCCTGCTTCTTTAGCGATTTGAGTCATGCCACGAGCTTTAGCAATAACGCCAAGTGCATGGGCTAATTCAGCTGGATCATTCTCTTCAAGAACCATATTGAGATACATCACAATGTCTTCTTCAGTTTTGAGCGACTCAGCCATATCAAAACTTGGTAAATCAGCGACTTTAACCATTTTAATCCTCCAATGTTTTCGATAATTTGACTGCACGATCGATATCTTGTTGTTGAGTCGATTTATCTCCTCCACCAAGCATTACAATCACTACGTCACCATGTTGGATGTAATACATTCTCCATCCAGCACCGAAGAACTCTCTCATTTCCCAAACGCCATCTTGAAGAGGCTTAATGTCTCCCCAATTTCCACGTTGAACCTTATCCAATCTACGATTCAGGCGAATACGGGTCATATTGTCTTTAATGCCATCCAACCATTCATCAAACTCTGGCAGACGTTTAATTTCAATCATGAGGATTCCTTGTTTTCTCACCATATTGTATTCGATCGAATACAATATGCAAGTAATCTATATGGACATCCATTAATTTCTTATAATCGCCATTATGTTAAGTGATTAAAAAAGCCTTGAAATAGTTGTAAATTAGTTGTAAAATAGTTGTATATTAATTTCACACCTATGGAGGTTTTTATATGTCAAGAATGTCAAAAACAAGCGCCAGCTATATTCGTATTGCGGATAAGATTATTTTTACCTATGCGGAACTAGTACCTGGCAATCATCATGAGTTCAACAAAAAAAATAAAGGCGTACCAGTTGCCGCTGTGCATTATGAAAAATTAGACGAGTATATAATTTTACGTGATGGTCAGGAACAACCGCTGTGCATTGATGACCCGAAAAATTTATCAGATCAATTCGCCGATTAAATAAAGATTGTGAAATCATAAATAAGCTATGACCATATTTAATGGAATACCTAGAATGACACTTTTAACGATAGTTTAAGCGTTTACACAGTTTTATTTACAGTCTCTTAAGTTTTCCTAAAATTAACATAATACACCTTATACGTAATGCGTTATAATTCTCTTTAGAAATTAATGCTGTAGTTTCTAGTTGATAGCCCATCTTCCCCAAGGTGGGCTTTTTTTATGATTATTCATGTTCCACGCTTAAAATTCGAACAGTGTTTCATGATTTTTATAAGTTAAACTAAATTTAGTTGCTAATCCTAATAAGCTATTCACTAACTTGTAAATATCGGTATACCGCCTGACGACTAATCCCAAAAGCTTTCCCTAATGCCATTTTCGATGGATACTTCCCCTCCTTCCATGCTTGTCGTAAAGCTTCAGCTTGGTCAGGCTTTAGTTTATGCACCCGACCTTTGTACTTCCCCTGAGCAGAGGCGAGTTTTATTCCTTCCTTTTGCCGCTCTAAAATGATCTCACGTTCGAACTGTGCAAAAGCACCCATCATTTGAAGCATCAAATTATCCATCGGGGTGGATCTTACCGTAAAAGTAATATTTTCTTTTACAAACTGGATGGCAATCCCTCGTTTGACCAGTTTATCGACTTCAGTGACCAAATCTTTCAGGCTTCGCGCAAAACGATCCATGGAATGTACAATCACCCTGTCCCCTTCCCGGACATAGTTCAACATTTCCTGAAATTTAGGTCGGTCAGTATTTTTACCTGAAGCACGGT
The DNA here is from genome assembly GCF_020982655.1 of Acinetobacter sp. PW68. Taxonomy (NCBI): domain Bacteria; kingdom Pseudomonadati; phylum Pseudomonadota; class Gammaproteobacteria; order Moraxellales; family Moraxellaceae; genus Acinetobacter; species Acinetobacter sp. PW68. The sequence continues at coordinate 8,367 of NZ_JAHZSX010000003.1, forward strand.
CAACAAAAATCCGGTCGACTTCAATTCCCTCAAGTTGACGTCCAGTGTTTTGCTCGACAGAACTTACCCGGACATACCCTACTTTTTACTCTTTCACTTTTTCACGCCCCAATTGGATAAAAATGAACAATTTCGTAAATTATAAATCTTTAACACTAAAGTTACATGTTACTTATGATTAAAAATCATTTAAATGATACATAATTTCATGAACTTTCAGATTGTAACTTTAGGGTGTACCTTAAAGAAACAAAATGATTATAGTTATTTATTGAATAGTTTAAGAAGTTCCAGTAATGATTTATTGTGAAATCAGATAGAATAAGTTTGTAAACTGAGTACAAAATTTTCTTAATAAATAGTGCTCTTAAGCTTTTATAATATTGAATTCTATTTATGAGTAATTTACTAAAAAATATTCTTGATGTTTTAGAAAAAGAAGGTCCTCTTAAAGCAAGAAAAATTGCATTACTTTTGGATTCTACTCGAACTACTATTACTCATACGACTATTAACTCTGAGCTATATAAAGCCTTAGATTTAGAAGGTTTAACTAAGAACGAGCAAAATATATGGAGTTATGTAACCCCTAATATTAAAAGAATATCTTTTGATAGTTCTTCTAGTTGGTTAAGTGCTTCAAATATTGAACAAGTATTAAAAAAGTATCCAAACTTATTGAATATGAAGTCTGAAATTGAGTTTCATTTTCCTAATAAACCTATATTTTTAGATTGTATACTTAAAATTCTAAGTTTAACCAACCAATTAGCATTGAGCGGTTCGAAAGTTACCCTTATGTTTGAAGGAAATTCAAAGGGTTTTAGCTACTTGGACCGGTGTGGTTTTTTTGATCAAATCCAGCCTAATGTAATAATTTTACCGTATAGACCAAACGAGTCTTCAGCTAAAAAATATAACTCTAATTCCGAAAACTTAGTTGAAATTTTTCCAATCAAAGATGTGTATGAAGGTTCAGAATTACCGCGTTTAAAAAAATGTATAAGTGGTGAGCTATCTGAAGATGAAAATAAAGTTATTCTGGGGAAACTTAGTCATCTAATAACAGAATTAATTACAAATATTAGAGATCATGGTAAATCTGAATTAGATGGTTATGTAGCTCTCCAAACTTATAACTTACCTAAGTATAAAAAAATTGTAGTTTCTGTATCTGATAGTGGTCCAGGATTGTTAGCTACTTTAAGAAATGAAGCATCTAAGTTAGAGAAATATAAGAATCTTTTTTGAGAAACTTGGTTTTAATGAAAGTTCTGCTGATATTGACTTGCTAACTTACATTCTAAACAAGGGCGGTATTTCTAGAACAGGAATGGATGGCCGAGGTATGGGCTTAGAACGAGGGAGCAGCAAATTAAAACTGATCGCTAATAAAAATAATGGTTTAGAGTCTAGTAATCTTAAATCAATTACATTATCTATAAGACAAAGAGATCAAGAAATCATTTTCCCTTATAGGGATGGTCTTCTAATTTCTGAAGAAGCTAAACAAAAAACAGGGTTAACGATATTACAAGGAACTCACTATGTTCTAACAATAATCCTTGACAAAATATAATAATCTGATTAAAAGAACAGCATGAACCAGATAGCCAAAATTATGAAACTAATAGATTTTACTAAAGAGAGCTCGCCTTATGGTACGCAAAAAGGGCGTGAAGTTTTTTCTTTAATGAGAGAGTTTATTGAAAAACATGCATCTAGTACTATTTTTGAATTGTCTTTTGAAGGTATAGAGTTTGTTGACTCTTCTTTTACTAGAGAAAGTATTATTCTTTTAGCTCAGCTTTATAAAGGGAAAAAAGGTTTGTATGTTTCTTATATCGAAGATCAAGATATCATCGATAATATAGATTATATAGCTCAAGTTTTGAAACAACCTATTGCTATAAAATTGGATCAGGGTATTCAAATTTTAGGTCCAAGGCTAACCAAAGCAAATTTAGAAATTTTAGAATTGATTCTTGAGCAAAAAAAAAGTTACTACAGCCTTAGTTGCGAATGCGTTTGATATATCTGTTCCAAATGCTAGTAGCAAACTAAAAAAATTAGTTGATGATGGGTATATTCTGCGGTTTGAAGAAACAGCAGAAACAGGCGGCATAGAGTTCATTTACCAAAGTATCTGTTAAATCGAAAAATCTGCTTAAAAATATTTACTTAAGCAGATTTTTGGTGTAGCTTTATTCCAGCAAGTTTTTTTACACCCTGGTTAATGAAATTAATTTAACCAGATTAATCAGAATTCGGAGCTATACATGAAACAATTTGCTTATTCTCTCAGCGATTTAACCTTTAAACATGGATCTATTGAGGATCATTCCCCTATCGGATCTCAGCTATTGAGATCACTTGGATACTCTTCAAACGACAATGTTCTTTTGTACCAGGTGCTTAATCAATCAGGTATGGAGGAAATCAGTCCTGAAGAGAGTATAGATTTTGAGAAGGGTGATAAGTTTTTTATCCTTGAAGGTGATCGTAGTTTTAAGTTAAAAATTGACGGCTTTAACTATGAGTGGCCTGAAAACAACATTACCTTGAAGCATTTAAAAGTTCTAACAGGACTGAAAAATAAATCCTTCTTTTTATCTAAATCGGAAGAAGCGGATTTAATGATCAGTGAGCAAACTGTTATTAACTTATCTGAAGCTGGTATTGAAGATATCTATACTCAATTGCCGAAGCAAACTTATGAGCTCAATGTTCAAGGTACAATCATTAAGGTAGATAAATCTCAAATTATTGTTTCTGAAGCATTATCTTTAGCAGGTATTCAAGATGCTGAGAATTATCAAATTATTTTAAAGATTCAAGGTGAGCCTAAACAAGAAGTCACATCAAATTCGGTAATAGATTTAGCAAAGCCTGGTATTGAAAAACTTCGACTAATTCCACGAGAAGTAAATAATGGGGATGCAGTTGTAAATAGTTTTCAGATTCTTCCAAAAGACAATGAATATTTAAACCAGGTGTTTGGAAATTTTCGAACTATTATTGAGCAAAATCGTCGGTGGCTCATAGTTGATAACTACCAATTACCTGAAGGATACAGCCATCAAGTAATTTCCATCGCAATTGAAATCCCTATTGCCTATCCTCAAGCTGAAATTGATATGTTTTATACATATCCTCGAATTCAATTATCGACTGGTGCTATTCCATCTTGTACTGAAGTAGATCAATCAATTGAAGGTAAACTTTATCAACGATGGTCTCGGCATCGTAGTCCTCTTTCTGCTTGGAATCCAGCATGTGATAATGTTATTACACACTTTGCACTTATTGAAGAATCATTACTTCGTGAGGTGCAGCCATGATTTTACAAACTCATTTTAGAATCACGGATACCCATTTAGATGACTTAAAACGTCATCTATTTCCGGGAGATGGGTTAGAAGCCAGTGCTATAGCACTTGCTTCATGCAACAAAATAAATGATCAAATTATTTTTTTGGTTCAAGATATTTTGTTAGTGCCGCATAGTGAATGTATTCGTAAAGTTGATTACTTAACTTGGCCTGGAAAATATATAGAAGAAGCGATTGAAAAGGGAGAGGGAAAAAATCTCAGTTTATTTTTAATTCATTCCCATCCATCAAATCTAAATCAGTTTTCGATTGCTGATGATGAAAGTGATCAGAAAGTAATACCTTGTATTTTTGCAGCATATAACCAATTACATGGCTCAGTAATAGTGACACCTGAAGGAAAATTAACGGGGCGTTTCTATGATAAGAATTTATCCCCACAATATATTGATAAGTTCTTAATTGTAGGTCAAAACATTGAATTAGTTGCTCGACAATCGTCGAGCAACGTTATGCCTTTTTCAGCCGATATGACCCAAAGTCTAAAAAATTTTAAAGTTGGTGTTATAGGGGCATCTGGTACAGGATCAATTGTTATTGAAAACCTTGCCAGATTAGGAGTTTACCATCTTGTCTTGATCGATGATGATGTTATTGAACATAAGAATTTGAATAGAATTCTTAATTCAACTATTCAGGATGCTGAGAATCAAAAATCGAAGGTTAAAGTTCTAGCTGATGCTATTAACCAATATAGGTCTGATGTTGTCTTAACAATATTAGATAGCAAGATTGGTACTCAGCCGGCTATTTTCGAGGCAGCAACTTGTGATGTTTTATTCAGCTGTGTTGATACGGTTTCGGCAAGGATGTATGTAGATTTAGTTGGTGAGCATTTTCTTTTACCTATCTTTGATATCGGCGTAACAATCCCAACAGGATCAAAAGATGGAAAACCTTTTATTACAGAAGTGTGTGCCCGGCTAGATTATATCCAACCTCATAGAAGTTCCCTGAAAGATAGAGAAGTTTATACACCAGACTCTTTGAGAGCAGAATATTTGAAAGATACTTCACCTGATATCTATGAAAAACAGTTGCAAGAAGGCTATTTCAAGGGTGTTCATGAAGAGGCTCCCTCTGTAATTTCGCTTAATATGCTCGCTGCAAGCTATTGTATAAACGAGTTTATAGCTAGAACGTTTTTGTTCCGACAAGAAAATAATTCTAATTATGCAAGAACTGTCATTTGCCTAGGTGCTAATGAAACTGAGTATTTTAAGGAAGATGACTTTACTTCAGTTTCTAGGACTAATGTCGGTAAAGGTATCACTACTCCACTCTTAGGAATGCCTAATCTTGGAGGAGTGAAATGAAACAATTTTTTTTCAAATACCTAACTCTATTTTTAGATATGGTCTTTTCTCGTTCGGTAATTCAACTAAATGGGGACTCTTTACCTGACAAGATGCCAATTAGATCTATAGTCGTTGCTATTGAAGATGATGAAATCTGGTGTGTAGGTTTAAAGTGTCCATGTGGTTGTGGTTACACTATAGAGTTACCAATTATTAAAGAGGCAAAACCTCGCTGGGACATAAATATTAACTCACAGAATCAGATTAGTTTATTTCCTTCAGTTTTTCTGAAAAAAGGTTGTAAGTCTCACTTTTGGATCAAAAATGGAAAAATTACATGGTGTAACTAGATCTGTACTTTGATTTGAAATGTTCATTTGATAGGAATGATTTAAAACTTAATTATTGAAGGTTAACTTAAGAAGAAAAATACAATGAATATATTAGCAACAATTTTCTTTCCATTTTTAGTTAATAAAAACTATGTTGGATTATTATTACAGGTGTTGGGATTTCATTGCTCATTAAAATTGGAATGGACTATCAACTCACGAAATTACATAGCCAAGTTGCGGGTACCTTGTTAGAAGGCTTAGAACCATATAGATTACTTAAATGTTATAACTATCTGATTATATGCATTATTATCTGGAAATTAGTTACTTCAAGTAAAGAATATTTTAAAACTTTTAATAAATATAATTAAGATAAAAAGAAATGTACGATAAATATGAAGGTAATTCTCTAGCTCAATACCCGATACTTGTTATTAGCGTTAGAATTTCCAACCATAACAACTAATCGTCTTAGTTAGCTAACCCTGCGGCAAAGATTATAGGGTAAGAAAAGATCTACTTTTAGACCCTATTATTTTTTAGGGGGATTACCATCTCAATTTAATATAATAGATATTATTAAATAATAAAAAATCCTAACGAAATGTTAGAATTTTTTATCATTTAGACAAAATATAATTAATTTTAGATTCTGCCAATATTCTATTTTTTAAATAAACACTACTAGGTTGGTGAAATTTACGCGCAGCCTTAATCTTTGTACGATGAGCTACTAAGGCTTCTAAGCTTCTCTGTTTTTCTGATACTTTTGATATAACTGAATCACTCATAATTTTACCTACTTATAGCTCAAATAGATCTATGACTATTTTTCCATTTTCGCATGTTTTATTAAGAACTTCAAACATAGAAGGAGGACAAATTAGCACTTCTCTCTCATCTTCATTATAGTAATTAACATAACTTAACCAACTAATATCTTTACCTTTTTTTGTCTCAAAATAGATTTCTACATCATAATCTTCATAGAATCCCTCATCCTTAGAAGTGCTCATAAAGAATGGATATGTGATTATTTTTCCTTTGATATGACTATCTATCCATGCTTTATTATCTATATATTTATCATTTCTACAGACAATGCCCTGAAAATTAGGCAATTTTTCTAATGCTATTAAAAGGAGTTGTTTAATATCAGAAAAAAACTGGTTTCCTATATTTTGATTAAGGACTTTAGACCCATAACCTGTGTAAAATTGTATTGCAACAGACTCAGCATCAGATAACCCATACTTACTCTTAAAATGGGACATATTTCCATCTTTTGAATAGCGTGTAAAAAATCTTCGTAATTTTCTAAAGAATCTGATTGTTTAATCCATTTGTTGATTAAATCTATGTCATTCATGACCGCTATGAGGCTTGTATATGAAAATTAGTAACAATTATGACATTGAAAATAAAATATATGGAGGGATATTTGGCCTTTTAATTGGGGATGCAATAGGTGTTCCATATGAATTTAAAGAAAAATATGAAATTAAAGATATAGATATCTACCCTAAAGATCTTAAAAATAAAACTTATCCTAATGTAAGATTTGGTACATGGTCTGATGATGGAGCACAAAGCCTAATTTTGCTCTCAAGCCTATTAGATAATAACAAATTAGACCTAACTGATCTTTTGAACCGTTTAGTTAAGTGGCTTGAGAATGGTTATATGTCTGTAGATAACTACACTTTTGATGTTGGCATCCAAACTTATGCATATATTAATGCATATAGAAAACAGAAAAAGTTTGAAATAGACAATTCCCCAAATGAATATCACAATGGAAATGGTTCTTTAATGAGATGTTTACCTTTAGCTCTCTGGCATAAAGGATCTAGTAAGGAACTTATTGATTTGGCGCATAAACAATCTTTAATAACTCACCCACATATTAGATCTCAGGCTTGTTGTGCATTATATTGTTTAATAGCTAAAAACCTTCTTTTAGGATTTACTCCCGAAATTGCAATAAAAAATTCAAAACATGAGCTTATTAATATTTATACTAAATACAATTATTTTGATGCTCTAAAAGAATTAAAAAACCAGATTCTTTCCTACGACTTAAATGAATGTCATGGTGGATCATATGTTGTTGATTCTCTTATGAGTTCTTTAGTATGTATTAAAGAGCCAAGTTACTCCACTGTAATCAAAAAAGCCATATCCTTTGGCAATGATACTGATACTACTGCTTGTATCGCTGGAGGACTTGCAGGAATTCGATTTGGTTTTAATAACATACCTGAACAATGGATCTCTGGATTAAGAGGTAAGGAAATAGTTTATCCTTTATTAAAACGATTACTAGAAACTAGATATTCAAATATTAAATTTATTTAACATAGAATCTCATATACCCAATTCGAGAGTTAGCAACCCAAAAACCTAATTTTTATAAGCAGATACTCGCTATACTTAAACAAATTTAGGTATTACTAGAGATTCTTGCTTCATGACTCAGGTTCAACTTCAACAACTACAAAAACATCTTTGGAATATTGCAAACGATTTACGTGGAAAAATGGGGGCTGATGAGTTCCGTGACTACATTCTCGGCTTCATTTTCTACAAATACCTGTCTGAAAAAGCGATTAGCTTTGCCAATGAACTATTGCAAGATGAAGGCCTAGCAGAAAAATACCATCAACTTGATGAAAATAACCCTGAACATGCTGAACTCATTGATGGCATTAAAGAAAACTCAGTCGAAGAAGTCGGTTACGCCCTGGCACCAAAGCAACTGTTCCACACAATTGCTGAGCGTGGTCGTCAAGGTGAATTCATTCTTGATGAATTATCAAATACCTTACGAGAAATCGAACGTAGTACCTTGGGTGCTGAGTCTGAAGATGATTTTGCCAATCTATTTGAGGATCTCGACCTTAATTCAACCAAACTCGGCAACAATGCCAACGATCGTAATGAATTGGTCAGCAAAGTACTCACACATTTAGACAACATCGATTTTGATCTCAGTAACTCAGAATCAGATGTATTGGGTGATGCCTACGAATACCTGATTGGTGAATTTGCATCTGGTGCAGGTAAAAAAGCAGGTGAATTCTATACACCTCAAACCGTATCAACTTTGCTTGCAAAGATCGTGACTCAAGGCAAACAACGTCTACGTTCAGTCTATGATCCGACATGTGGTTCAGGCTCATTACTTTTACGTGTAAAACGTGAAGTGCAAGATGTCGATATGATTTACGGTCAAGAGATGAACCGTACCACCTACAACCTGGCACGAATGAACATGATTCTGCATGATGTTCACTTTGCTAAATTCGATATCAAGCAAGAAGATACCCTCACTCGCCCACAGCACATTGATCAACGTTTTGAAGCAGTGGTCGCCAACCCTCCATTCTCAGCCAAATGGTCAGCAGATCCAATCTTCTTACAAGACGAGCGTTTTAGCCGTTTTGGTAAACTTGCACCAAGCTCAAAAGCAGATATGGCTTTTGTTCAGCACATGCTTCATCAACTCGATCACAACGGCACTATGGCGGTTGTTCTACCGCATGGTGTGTTGTTCCGTGGTTCAAGTGAAGGTGTGATTCGTCAGTACCTGATTGAGAAACTGAATGTCATTGATGCTGTGATTGGCTTACCTGCCAACATTTTCTACGGTACGTCTATTCCAACCTGTATTTTGGTGCTGAAGAAAAACCGTGAGCATACAGGCAATATTCTATTTATTGATGCCAGCAATGACTTCGAAAAACAAAAGAATCAAAACAAGCTGTTGCCTGAGCATATTGAAAACATCATTGCGGCCTATGAAAATCGCCAAGACATTGAAAAATATGCCAAGGTTGCTACGTTGCAAGAAGTCAAAGATAACGATTACAACCTCAATATTCCTCGCTATGTCGATACCTTCGAAGCTGAAGATGAAATCGATCTGAATACCATTGCACAGCAACTCAAAGAACTTGAGCAACAAAGCCAAAATACAGACAAAGTGATTGCTGAATTTTGTAAAGAGCTTGGCATTGATTCACCTTTTGCGGAGGTGAAGTAATGAGAGCACCGATATTGAGATTCGCTGAGTTTACCGATGACTGGGAAGAAACTACATTAGAAAATTTGGCAGAAGTTGAACGAGGTAAGTTTTCGGTTCGTCCTCGAAATGACCCACGTTATTTTGGTGGAGAAATGCCATTTGTTCAGACTGGTGATGTTACTGGTTCTGATATGTATTTAAAGGGCTATAGCCAAACGTTAAACGCTGACGGTATTAAGGTTAGTAAGGTTTTTCCCGCGGATACTATTTTAATCACAATTGCTGCAAATATTGGTGATACAACAATTACTCAATATGCTGTTGCTTGTCCTGATAGTGTGGTAGCAATCCAAGCTAAGAAAGATTTAGCTAATACAATTTTCTTAAAGAACTTAATTGACCTACAAAAAGAAAATTTAGATTCTCAGGCTACTCAAAATGCACAAAAAAATATTAATTTGCAGGTTTTAAAACCGCTCCAATTAATTGCTCCTTCAAAAGCAGAACAAACAAAAATAACTACTTTTCTTTCAGCTGTGGATGAAAAGATTAGTCAGCTTTCACAAAAACTCCACCTTCTGGGCCAATATAAACAAGGCATGATGCAAAAGCTGTTTAGTCAACAGATTCGTTTTAAAGCGGATGATGGTAGTGATTTTGAGGAATGGAAAGAAAATAAGTTTGGGGAATGTATCAATGTCTTTGATAATTTAAGAAAACCAATAAGTGCATCAGAGCGAATAGCAGGAAACACTCCATATTATGGTGCGAATGGTATACAAAGTTATATTGATGGATATACACATGATGGCGAGTTTATTTTAATCGCAGAAGATGGTGCAAATGATTTAATTAATTATCCAATTCAGTACGTAAATGGAAAGATTTGGGTAAACAACCATGCACACGTAGTAAGTGGTCATCATGAGAAAATACAGAATAAATTTTTAAAATATCGTCTTAAATCTATAGATTTTACTAAATATCTAGTAGGCGGTGGTCGAGCTAAATTAAATGCAGGTGCTATGAAGGAAATTTCTTTTTCAGCTCCTTGCCTCGAAGAACAAACCAAAATTGCTGACTTCTTATCAAGCATCGACCAAAAAATTGATGTTGTGTCAGAGCAGCTAGAACAAGCCAAGCTTTGGAAAAAAGGGCTTTTACAGCAAATGTTTGTTTAAATACTGAAAACGTCAATTCATCCATCTGATCTGAAGATTTTGAGGGTAAAACATCACAGTATGTTTCAAGCTTCAATCAGATGGATTTCACTTAGATCACCGTAATTCAATAAAAAATTAGAGAAAGAGATGTCCGTACAAAGCGAAGCTCAACTTGAAAATGAACTCATTGAACAGCTCAAAAACCTGGGCTATCACCAAGTTGATTTCAAAGATGAAACTCAACTGCTGAGCAATCTAAAAATTCAAGTTGAACGCGCCAATGACATCGCATCTTTCTCTGCAAATGAATGGGCACAAGTCCTCAATCACTTAAAAGCAGGTAACAGCTTTAACTGTGCCAAGGTGCTGCGTAATCGCTTTCCTGTGAACTTTGATGATGGTTCTACACGCCACATCGATTTTTTGTTTGCCGATCCTCAGAAAAACATCTATCAAGTGACCAATCAGATCGCCATCGATCACAGTGCCAGTAATGGCCATACCAGTCGCTTTGATGTCACCTTGTTGATCAATGGCCTACCTTTGGTACAAATCGAGCTAAAACGCGCCGGGGTAGAGCTTCCTGAAGCCTTTAACCAGACCCAACGCTATGCCAAAGTCGCTTACAGTAGCGGAGCAGGCCTGTTTAATTACATCCAGCTGTTCGTGATCAGTAATCGTGACCACACCCATTACTATTCAACAGGCACCAGCAATTTCGAATTTACCTTCCCCTGGGCAGATTTTGACAACAAGCACATCCATAAAATCGAGACCTTTGCCGAAGCCTTTTTAAACCATCAGCACATCACCCAAATGCTGACTGAATACATGGTGATCCTGGAAGTTGAAAAGCGTTTGATGGTGCTGCGTCCCTACCAAATCTATGCGGTACAGCAAATCATTCAACGTGTGCAACATTCAGCGCAAAATGGCTATATCTGGCACACCACAGGCTCAGGAAAAACCCTCACCTCTTTCAAAGCCAGCCAACTCATCATGCGCTTGCCTGAAGTGGAAAAGGTCCTGTTCGTGGTGGATCGTAGTGATCTTGATACTCAAACGGTACGTGAGTTCAATGCCTTCAAAAAAGACAGTGTCGATACCACCAAGAATACAGGCACCCTGGTCACTCAATTGGGCCAGAAACATGACAAACTGATTGTCACCACCTTACAAAAGCTCAATATTGCCATTAGTTCTGACCGTTATAGCGATCAGATTCGCTATCTTAAAGACAAAAAAGTCGTGATCATTTTTGATGAATGTCACCGTAGCCAATTTGGCGATACCCATCGCAATATCAAACGCTTCTTTAATCAGGCGCAAATGTTTGGTTTTACCGGAACGCCTATTTTTGAGAAAAACAGCCAACTGAAAATTGACTCACAAGCAGTCACCACCAATGCCCTGTTTGACGAATGCCTGCATAAGTACGTGATTACCGATGCCATTCGTGATGGGAACGTCCTACCCTTCCAGATTGCCTACCTGGGCAAATACACCAGCAATGGCATCGAAAATAGCGACAGCTATGAAGAAGATGTAGAAGGGATTGATACCAAAGAACTGTTTGATAACCCTGCCCGTCTCGAAATGATTACCCGCTATATCCTGGATAATCACCACATCAAAACCAAAAATAAAACCTTCACCGCGATGTTCTGTGTCAGTTCCGTTGAAGTCCTGACCCAGTACTACGAATTGTTCAAAAAAGTACAGCAGGAAAAACAGCAGCAAGCCGAAGAACAGGGTGGGATTTATACGCCATTGACCATTGCCACGATTTTTTCCTTTGCAGCCAATGAAGAACTCAAGGTCGAAGATCACAGTGGTTTAATTGAAGAAGAGTCTGCGGATCTCCCGACCAGGATCAGCCAATCCAATCGAGATAAGCTCGATCAATACATTGCTGAATACAATGCCAAATTTGGCCAGAACTACAACTCAGGCGATGAGTTCTACGCTTATTATCGTGATATTGCCAATCGAGTCCGTAAAAAAGAAATTGATATTTTGCTTGTGGTGAATATGTTCCTGACCGGTTTTGACTCAAAACCACTCAACACCCTGTATGTCGACAAGAACCTTAAATATCATGGCCTCATTCAGGCCTTTTCACGCACCAACCGTATTCTGAACGCAGACAAGCCTTTCGGTAATATCCTGTGCTTCCGTAACCTGAAACAGGCTACAGACCAAGCCCTCACCTTATTCTCAAATAAGGATGAAGCACAAAGAATCGTGCTGATTCCAAGTTTCGACAGCATCAAGGAAAAGTACAATGCTGCGGTCACCCATTTACTCAGTATTGCCCCAGATCCAGATCAAGTCCCCCATACGCTGGAAACCGAAGAACAGCAATTGGAGTACGTGAAAGCCTTCCGTGAGGTGATGCGGATCAATGCCCAATTGGAAAACTTTGTCGAGTATGACCAGAACGATACCGATTTAAACAAAGCAGAATTCCAGAAACATACCTCACAGTACAAATATCTGTACAACAACGTCCGTGTGATCCAGCCCAAAGACAAAGTATCGGTCCTCAATGATGTGAACTTCCAACTGGAACTGATCCACCGCGATACCGTGAATGTCGGTTATATCCTGAATCTACTGCAATCGGTGGTCAATCATAAAGATCCTGAAAAGAAACAGCAGTATCGTTCCCAGGTGCAAGATATCATCTCGACCAATCACAACCTGTATGACAAACAAGAGTTGATTCAAAAGTTCCTGGATGAAAATATTCCGCGCATGGCCAATGGTCAAAGCGTTGAACAAGCCTTTGCTCAGTTTTGGGATGTGGAAAAAGAAAAGGCGCTGAATGAGCTGTGTCAAAAAGAAGCCATCAAACCTGAAGTCTTCAAAACGGTGCTCAGCCAATATGAATACACCCAGCGTTTACCTAGCCGTGAAGATGTCAAAGACTTACCGATTGCGCGTCCCAAGATCTCAGAACGTAAGACCCTGATGAACACTCTGGTTCTCAAAACTCGAAACTTTATTGAAAAGTTCTATCGAGGTTTATAAGTACCTAAAACGAAAAAATGCCTGAACTTCAGGCATTTTTTACGTCATCACTAACAGCTTAGGTAATCTCCCCTAATAAAAAAATTTAATTTTTTAAAGATAAGATAAATTTCTCAATCATCTGTCTTTCTGATTCAGGTAATTCTTGAATAGATTTTGTAATTGGATCACTCCCTGGATGAGTATGTTGATCTATACATCCTAATAAATAATCAGCAGATACATTCAATACAACAACTAGCTTATAAAAATTTTCTAATGACGGTTTACGAGAACCTGCTTCGATATGTGCAATTGATGTAGATGGAATACCTGATTTCTCCGACAACTCTTGCTGTGTCATTTTTCTCATTTTTCTGATCTCTTTTAGTCTTATACAAAATAAATCAGAATTCATCTCAATCATCATAACAAACAACCATAAATCGACAATATAAACTTGACTAAATAGACAATTTTTCGTATAAATATTGATAGTATTTTATTGTCTATTTCGACAAAAAACATCTTATACAAACGAAGGAGGAACATTAGATGATCAATATTGTATGTGCATGAGTGCACTATCTGACAATAGTACACTCATGCTTTTCATTCCAAATCAATGAAATGAAAGATTGTAAAATTTCGACTTTTTACCTTTGCATTCTTTCATAACCAACAATTTAAGTAAATTTTTTCTTTTACGAAAAACATCTATTCACTTAAAGGCTCGATTATGAATAACTCCCCTAACTTTCTTAATTCTATTAAACCTGAAATCCGTAATCTTAATGTGCGTACTATTTCAAAAATGATTGCTTCTAAAATTATCACAACCACAGAACTACAATTACAACGTGAACCAAACTTTTGTAAGATTCTTAATGTTGCACAACATCTCACAACCTACGAAGCTGTTACATATTTTGTTGATAATCAATTTTTTGAAGAATATGGTTTTCAGCAATTATCTTTAATTCGTCTACAGGATATATATGATCAACTTTTACTTAATTTTTATGAGCATCTAAGGAATACTATTTATTATCCTATGTCATAAATAGGTTTTGATATGAATTAAGTCCTCACGTAACAAGAAATGAGGACTTAATTCATGGAGCTTTAATTTTTCAGCGCTGCACTTCCATATATGGACAAATCCCTGACAAGAACGACAGGAAGTAGTTTCCCATCCCATAACTCTATTCCGGATTACATAAGATCATAAGTTGTGTAAGTTATGTAACTTTATAAATTTATATCTCTGACAGATCAGCCCATTAACGGTTCTTCTGGCCAGAGAGATCTTTAATTCTTAACAATGCACTTCCATATATGGACAAATCCCTGACAAGAACGACAGGAAGTAGTTTCCCATCCCATAACTCTATTCCGGATTACATAAGATCATAAGTTGCGTAAGTTATGTAACTTTATAAATTTATATCTCTGACAGATCAGCCCATTAACGGTTCTTCTGGCCAGAGAGATCTTTAATTCTTAACAATGCACTTCCATATATGGACAAATCCCTGACAAGAACGACAGGAAGTAGTTTCCCATCCCATAACTCTATTCCGGATTACATAAGATCATAAGTTGCGTAAGTTATGCAACTTTATAAATTTATATCTCTGACAGATCAGCCCATTAATGGTTCTTCTGGCCAGAGAGATCTTTAATTCTTAACAATGCACTTCCATATATGGACAAATCCCTGACAAGAACGACAGGAAGTAGTTTCCCATCCCATAACTCTATTTCGGATTACATAAGATCATAAGTTGCGTAAGTTATGTAACTTTATAAATTTATATCTCTGACAGATCAGCCCATTAACGGTTCTTCTGGCCAGAGAGATCTTTAATTCTTAACAATGCACTTCCATATATGGACAAATCCCTGACAAGAACGACAGGAAGTAGTTTCCCATCCCATAACTCTCTTGGAAGTTATATAAGTTAAGTAAGTTAATTAAGTTAAGTAAGTTAAGTAAGTTAAGTAAGTTTATAGCTTTATGTTCATTACAGATCAATCCCTGGCGGTTTATGTAATAGCCCCAGTTAAAACGGACACTTCTCAATTAAGACCTAGTCATAGCACTAGGGTTAAGGAGTGTTCTATGGAACGTATTGAAGTTATTACATCGGTGCAGCGTCGTCGACGTTATTCAGGTCAGGAAAAAGCCCAATTTGTTGCCATGACCATGCAACCAGGCTCATCCGTTCCCTCTGTTGCCAGACAGTATGGCATCTCACCACGTTTGCTGTTTAAATGGAAAAGACTTATGCAGGATGGTGGAGTAACTGCCGTGGAAACCAATGCGTAGGTCTTCAGTGTGATTGACTATAATGCGCTGTTAAAAATATCAAACAGCTTCAGTAAAGGTTTGGATGAAAAAGCGTAGAAGTTCTCAGGAATTGCTCAGGCACAAAATACATATCGCACATGCCATGCTCTTTATTTGAAAGCACCCAAGAATAAAAACAGCCCATAATTTGAAGTTCATGATCAGTAGCAGAGAAACTTGGGTCGGTTCCTCACTTCAAATCTTACAGTCTGCAAGTTTAGCGTTATTCATTACCAGGGCAGACTAAATTTTTCCTGTAGGTTGGTAGTGTTCAAAATAAGAATTTCTATTATTCAGGTTACGATAACTTTTCTGATTTATATTTTTCTTTATAGCCCACTTTTAACAAATCAGAATAATACTTTTTTACCTTTTCGGGGTCGAGAAGTTCAAGTGAAATCCTTTCTTTAAACGCTTCTGATCTCTTCGCCTACATTGGCATATTTACCCCCGAATTCGGGATATTTGATAAGGTCACACAATTTTTGAGCGAAAAATATAGATTGTTTTGGGGTCAGCTGATATGTCGGTTCCAGTACCTTATCACTAATAATTAAGGAAGCTTTTTGATTAAAAGAAAATTCGATATGTGTAATTGTTCTTCCTTCTTTCTTCTGCTCATAACTTACGTCGATATCAGTAAGTTTATTAATTTGATCTATGGCAACCGTCAATACACGCTTTTTGAAATCTCCCATGGTTTTATATTCATTTTCAAGTAGACCTAACTTATCACGCAATTCAACCATACTAATATATAGCTTGCCTTTGCTACGCCATCTAATCAAAAGTTCATACAGCCGTATAGCGTATACACTAGATAATTGAGAAATTTGCTTTAATTCATAACGAGTAAACTTTTCTTCAAGTTTTACAAAAAGCTGTAAAATATCAGGAGCAAAAATTAGTTGAGCGCATGCAGCTTCTTTAACATAGCCAACTTTTGACACCCAACGGCTTTTGTAGACTGCAGGTTTACCTGTAACAGGATCTATGGCCTTATAGGTGAGTCTACGTTCAAATAAGTTATCACATGCTCCTTGAAGAGCCTCATAGGCCGCTTGACGACCCAAATTAAAGTGCTTCATGTATTCAGATGCGTGTATTGTTAGCAATGTATCCGATGTAAGCTCTTTTTCAATTTCCCTGGCTGCAATAATTGCAACTAAAATTAAGCGTTGTTCTGACAGAGTCAACGCATAAGATGCTTCAATCAAGTTATTATCTTTATAAATTACATTTGCCATGTTGTGATCAGAGAAACAAATATTATTAGTGGACATTAACACTTAATGTCCACTAATGGAAGATCTATCTATGTCAGGAAAACGTCCATTTATGTCAGGAAAACGTCCACTTATTGTCAGGAAAACGTCCACTTATTGTCAGGAAAACGTCCACTTATTGTCAGGAAAACGTCCACTTATTGTCAGGAAAACGTCCATTTAAATCCTCTCAAAGCTATACACTACAAGAGATACAAGAGACCTATAAAATATAAATTTAAAAATATATATAAATTTAAAAAAGTGCCTTACTTGTGGATAACTTTATTTTTAACTTTATTTTTCACAATAGTTGATTCAGGAGATTAAAACTTATACATTGTTTCCAACAAAATTACGTAACTTACATAACTTATGATTATTTTAGTAGGTGGTGAAAAAGGCGGAGCTGGTAAGAGCTGCCTTGCACAGAACTTAGCGGTTTATTTACAAACCAAGAATAGAGATGTTCTACTTCTAGATGCAGATCCTCAAGGTACAACAACTGACTGGATTAAAGAACGTGATGAGAATGAGGATTTAAAAAATATCCCATCTGTACAAGCTTCAGGCAATATTCGTCAAGTTTTAAAAGATTTATCAAAAAGATATGAAGATATTATCATTGATGCTGGTGGACAAGATTCAGAAGCATTGCGCTCTGCTATGACTATAGCAACACATATGCTATTGCCTTTTAGGCCTAAACGTAGAGATCTAAAGACTTTGGATCATATGGAGCAAGTATTGAAACTGGCACGAGCAGTGAATCCAGATTTGAATGCCAGAGCAATCATTACACAATGCCCAACATTACCATCACAAGTACAACGAATTTTAGATGCTAAAGAAGCCTGTGTATCGTTTGGAATAAAAGCCTTGGACCACATCACGACAAATCGAAACGTTTATGATGATGCAGATGAAAATGGCTTATCTGTTTTTGAAGTAACAAGTGATCCTAAGGCAAAAGCAGAAATTGAAGGGATAGCTCAAGAGTTTTTAGGAGTATAACTATGGCAGGTCTTAGCGGTTTAAAAAAGAAAACTGACGAGCTTTCAGATCAGGACAAACTGGTTGAAAATTTCATCTCTGGAGCTGATAAAAGAGTTAAGGATCTAGAAGTTTCACAAAAGAAATTCGTTCGTTGTACCTTTTCTTTAAACCAAGAATTAAGTGAATTAATTGATGAGCTAATTATCAAAAGTAATAATGCTCGTGTTAACAGATCAAGTATTGTAAGAATAGCCTTAGAGTCACTGGCAGAGCAGAATTTAGAAGATTTTAAGCAGCTCGTTGATAGAAGTTTTAGATAAAATTCAGAACGGGTTATTTAATCTATAAGATTAAATACCCTAACTTCATAACTTCATAACTTCATAACTTCATAACTTCATAACTTCATAAAATATTAAAATTTAATTTTTAGATTTATGCCGCTGTTAATTCATCCGCTAACTGCTCAGCCTGTTCCAGTACCGTCACTCTTGCCCGTAAAGCCATATCTGGCGGGTAGCTATACTTCTTCAATAGACGTTTCACAATCACTCTGAGCTTGACTCTCGCTGCCTCTTTGATGGTCCAATCCAACGTCATATTCTTTCGGATGGATTCGGTCAGTACTACTGAAAGTTCCATCAGCACCTCTTTTTTCATCAGCTCTCGTGCACTTTCATTTTCTGCGACAGAAGAGTAGAGGGCATATTCGTATTCGGTCAGGTTGAGTTCTGCAACCAGCTTGTCTGACTCCTGAATGGTTTTCGCCAGCTTGATCAGTTCATCAATCTTTTTAGCATATAAACGAATAGGCAGTGTAAATCTTGAACAAGTCTATTATCAGATCAATTTCGTTTTTTTGGGGGGATTACCCCACAATATAAAAAATTTGACATTTTTTTCATTTTTTACAAGAAACGGGACATCAAAAAAAAATTTGTGGAAGAATAAAAAATCGTTAGGAAAGATCCAAATGTTGGACGATGTCCTTTTTATATTCATTAGCTAATTATTGGAATTAAATATGCTTTGTTTTCCAACTTACAGGTTCATACAAAATTTAACTGATTTGAGTGAAAAGGTATCTACTCAGGTCATATTAACCCCAAAGCTGATTACACGTATTTTAGTATAGTGAGGGAAAGGAGCTGCAGCGCAATGTATTACTACAAAAAGAACATTGGCGATTACCGTTCAGCAACAGCACATTTAACTCTGCTAGAGCATGGCGTTTATAACTGGCTGTTGGATACCTACTACCTGAATGAAAAGCCATTGCCTAAGAATGAGCGTGAATTATTCCGCACGGTTTTGGCACGCACTGAAGATGAAAAACAGGCAGTTCGTGATGTACTGGATGAGTTCTTTGAAAATACCGAGAACGGTTGGATTCATAACCGATGCGAAAGCGAACTTAAAACGTATCAAGCAAAAGCAGAAAGCAATCGCAAGAATGGCGCAAAAGGTGGACGACCGAAAACAGAAACCAAACAGCAAGAAAATGAAAATCAAAGCGCAAACCAACAGAATACGCCACAAGAAAACGAATCGGATAATTCAGAAATCCCAAAAGAAACCCAGTCGGTTAATTCTGGGAACCCACAGAAAACCTTAACCAAAAACCATAAACCATTAACCAATATTCATACACACACAGTAACGCGCGAGGAAAATTCAGAACCACAGTCATGGTCACCAAACACTGAACATCTTCAGAACGTAATTCGTGAATGCCAAGGGTCGAAATCTGAATCAATCTTGGCAATGCCTGATTTCAAATTCCATCTTGGTAATTTCAATGCTCACTGGGAAAACAAAATCGATCTCACTGAAAAACAACGTACGAGAAAATTTGCAGTTTGGTTAATTCAGGAGTTTGAAAAACTCGAACGCAAACAAGACCGTTATTCTCCGAAAATATCCGAATACTCAAAACCCAGATATCCAAAATCACAGCCAGTATCCCGAAACGTGAACGATGCATGGGAAGACCAACCCGTATTCAAAGGCACGGTTGCACTCATGGAGGTTCCGGAGGACTTCCTATGAACGAGATGATCATGATTTCAAAGGCTATGCCAATAGCTCACAGTGTTTGCCAAAAACATCAGGTTCGTAAAATCCAAGCAGGCACTCACCAGATTTGTCCGAAATGTGCTGTGGAGTTTGTGAACAACCAAAATAGAGAACATCACAAGCTGGTTCAGCAGATGGTTCTGGAAAAACACCTTGCAGGTGCCATGATCCCAGAGCGTCACGCTAATTCAGGTTTTAAAAATTACATCGTGAATATTGATAATCTAGGACAGGCCTATGCTCGAAACAGCTGTTTGCAATTTACCGAAGCCATGCTCGATGGCAAGAAATCAAATCTAGTGATGTCAGGTAAAACTGGTACCGGAAAAACTCATTTGTCCTGTGCTACTGCTCGTACGTTACTCAAAAAGGGTATGTATGTGCGTTATATCACCAGTGCAGAATTAGCTCAGGATATCATGGGGTCATGGGAACGAGCTGATGATACAGAGAAAAACACGATCTATCGCTATAGTGAGTATGACTTGCTGATCCTAGACGAATATGGATTGCATGACCGTGAAAAACGTTTGGAACTGGTGCACAAGGTTTTATACGCTCGCTATGATGAGATGAAGCCAACCATGCTGATTTCGAATTTAACCTTGGCCAAACTGCAAGAAGATTTAGGAGACCGATTGTGGTCTCGTTTCCAGCATGGTGGTTTGACAGCTGTGGAATGTAATTGGGGTGATAAACGTATTGGCTGCTACTAGGTGTTTAGTCCCGGCATTTCATGGATCGGATCAATCTTAAAAAATTCAGGTTCTTCTGGAATTGTGCTTCCAGCTTTTTGCAACATCATGAACAGAAGCTGGCAGATTATCCCGGAAATCGAGTAACCCTTTTGCGCGGGCTCTAGCCAATTTGGCTGACACAGAATTTTGAAAGCTTTGGAATTATTAGTGCTAACACTAATGACACTTTAATATCAATGGCATAAAACTCATTTTATGAACTATTGATTAAAAAAACATCAAATCTACCGTTACACAGCCAAAAATTTTTCAATACATGCTGAAATTACGTTTTTCATCGTTCAATACATACCCAAATTATTTCAATACATGCTGAAATTGCTTTTTTAGTCGTTCAATACATACCTTAATTATTTTCAATACATACTCTTTTTTGCATTTTCTACCAAACATTATCCAGTAAAAATCAAAAGTATCCAGGCGCACTCAGAGAGTGGCTGTTTAAGCAATGTATCTAAAAAAATAATTCAACAATCGTAAAGCTTTTCGCTTGTTTTTTTGAGTTTATTAAAGTCAATAATTTTTTTAAATACTTGATAAATATTTACTTTTTTATTTATTTAATAGTCTAAATTAAATATTTTTCTCAAATCCACACTTTCGGAAACTCAATTTTTTCATCTTTGCTATTGTCACATTTACAGCATTGTCTTGTGTGTTTTACAGACCGCTGTTGATAAGCAAGCCTACCTGTAGCTACAGAAAACTGCACTACGTGCACTTTTCTGGTACGCAACAGGGCTTGTTAGGGGCGACCCCCTAAGACCCCAAACTTCACAAATTTGATGACGGGATAAAAATGAAAACTGGTAAACGAACCATTACAAAGCGCTTACGCTTTTTAGCGCTGCAAGAACAGCAGTTGGATCAGCTGCTAATTGCAAACAGCATGAATTTTACGGATTTTGTACATTGGCTGATTGGACAGGCTTTTATGAAAACTCAGCACACCGTGCCAAAAGAAACGGAAGGCATTGCCCAGCCTGAACCTGAGATCAAAAAGCGCCACCGTCGTCCAGAAAAAATCCTGCAGCGACCTGCTCCTAAGGCCGATCCCAAATTACTGTTGGAGTTGGGTCGTATTGGTAACAACCTGAATCAGATGGCCCGTGCTTTAAATATCATCAAAAATGCGAATCCCCAAGAACAGCAGAAGCTTGATATTTTCAGCGTATTGCTTGTTTTAAGAGGTATCCAAACTGAGTTAGAACAAGTATTTCCCGCACTGCCTAAAATCGGCAGACAAAGCCCTGACCGGCTTCAAAAGCAACTGGAAGACTTAAATGTTGACCAGGCACTACCTTCGATTGTTTTAGCGGAGCAGGATGAAAGTGCATATTAAATTTCTGGATCACGGAAAAGGGTCGGCTGCACACGCTTCAGCGTATGTTTTAGATCAGTTCGATCATCAAGGAAATCTGCGTGCTGGCGTTCATGTTTTACGAGGTGATGCGACCACGTTCAATGCCATTTGTAATGCAAGCCCTCACCTGTGGAAGTACACCAGTGGAGTAGTCGCATGGTCAAAAGACGATGATCCGACTGACGAGCAGATCCTGGAAGTTTTAAATGACTTTGAAAAACACGCTTTTGCAGGACTTGATCAGTCTCAATACCACCTTTTTGCTGTTCTGCACACTGATGATGACGGCTCAAAACATATTCATGTTTTAACGCCACGGCTCGATATTCAAAGTGGTAAATCACTGAATATTGCCCCGCCAGGACACGAAAAACATTTCGACGCATTACGAGATTACTTCAACACAAAATACGAGTGGTCGCGCCCTGATGACATCACTTGGACACAAACAACGCAAGAGCCGAATCACGTTGCAAAACTTAATGCACAAGCCAAAAAAATCCTTGCAAGCGAAGAGTTGAAGACACTTAGAAAAAAGCAGTTTTGCAAGACTGTTGATAATCTCGTCAAAACGCTTTTAAAGACGCAAACAGTAAAAAACAGGGCGGATATTGTCAAATGTATCGAGCAACTCCAAGGCGTTAAATCAGTTAAGCAAAGTAAAGAATTTTTAAGTGTCGTATTAAGCAACGGCAAAACACACAGACTCAGAGGAGATTATTATCATGAACAATTCGAAATTGGACTTTATTCAAAGCGTCTACGAGCAGCAACAGAAAGCCGAGCAACTGCAGATGAGCTTGCAACAGCTCTCCGACAGGCTGATCAACTTCGAGAAACTTATCGAGCAAAGCGAGCAGCCTATCATCAACGGCACTACGCTTTTGCACAAAGTACAGGAGAAGACAACAGCCCTGGAATTACACCTCAACTCGATTTTGACCGAGATAGGGAATTTATCCCCCCAAGCAATAAAAACGCTGACAGCCAGCTATACCGTGCAAATCGAGGAACTCCAGGCAAAACTCGCGAGTATAGATATTACGGAAATATCAAAAGTGAAATCGAGCATAGATTCGTTTTCAATATCAACTCAGGCTCTACAGAGCAAAATCAACAACCAGTTGCAGAACATCTCGATAGATCAGAAGAGCATCCAAGCCCAAGTCCAGGCCCAAGTGCAGCAAGCGATAGTCAATCAAAGTGGGCAAATCGAGAGCGAAATACAAACGCTGATCACGGAAAAACTGAATACGCAAAAAGCAAAATACATTTCATGCGGGATGATCTTGTTTGGGGTGCTGATGATTTTAATCAGTTTTTATACGATTTATCAGTCCAGTACAAACTTAAAGACCATCCAAGCGCAACGACAAATCATTCAACAGAACTCAGAAGCAATCACGGCCCAAATCAATTATTTGAACACCCTACGGAGGTAAGTCATGCAGACCGAAATCGACCAATTTTTGACAGAGCAAAACGCCTTGTTGAGTCAACAAAACAGCTTGTTAGCAGAACAAAACGAAGTCTTGAGTCAACAGGTCAGTTCATTAAAGAATATTTTGACCACTTACAGCGAAGTAGAGCAGAGTTTAAAGGACAAAATCAACAACTTGAACTCAGAGAAAGAAGCTCAACAAGCATTAATTTTGGCTATGAAAGTAGAACTTTCAAAGCTCGAGCAGGGCGAATTTTCGGAGCAATTACAGCAAGCATTTCAAGAAAACTTGAGAATCCAATTGCAAAGGCAATTGACGACAGCATTAAATCAACTGAATTTAAAAGCTACTGTCAGAGACTTAGTGAAGATCGAATTACAACCCATTCAACAGACGATACGCACACAGCAGACAGACCTGGAGGCAGCACTCTCAATCATCTTGCAATTGCAGGTACCAACCGACTTTTACACAGACTTGGAGATGCAAAGCAAGCAGATCAATACGCTTGGGGAAACTGTAGAACGATTAATGACCTTAATCAACAACTTGAACAACTAGAACCCATAGTCGCTAAAATTCGACCCAAACCAAAGCCGGCTACAGATTTCCGTGACTTGCGAATTGACGCTTATTACCCCGGTTACGTTGCTGATCACAAACAACTTTCAGCCCAACAACAGCAAGCATACAACGATAATAATCTATTGCAATTGATTGATTGTGTGCAGAAAAAAGCTCAAAACTTGGAGAAATACATCAGCCAAGCAAGCAGAATGATCAATACATGGGACTATGACAAAATCGAGGAGATCATCAAAAACGACCGATGCATGCTTAACTATTTGAAATGTGAAATTATTTTAGAGCCTCAAAACGATCATTTGAAACATCAAAGAGCGTCATATCAATCGTGTTTAGAGAGTTTTGAGAACATAAAGAGCCATATCCACGAGGTGAAAAAGCCTAAGCCGATTCCTCAAAGCGATGTCTTAGAGCAAACTTATGAACCTGAAAAGCAGCCAAATCGTGATTATGATCTAGATTTTTAATTTCAGCATTGATGATATAAACCGTCCGCTTCGATAATCGCAAAAGTGTGGATTTGAAAGCGGACATTTCTATTTGGGGTTTACATAGAGTCTCTAGCTCTCGTTTTTTTAATCTAAAACTGCTAAAATTTATATACGCCATTGACGTATATAAATCTATGTTATTCATTGAAACCAGTATCTTTACCAAGCAAATCAGAGAGCTTGTCACTGATGAAGAATATCGTCAGCTCCAGCAAGATCTCCTGATACAGCCTGATAAGGGTGACTTAATCAAAAATGGTGGAGGAATTCGTAAAGTACGTTGTGCTCAAGGCAATAAAGGAAAAAGTGGTGGTATCCGCGTGATCTATTATTGGGTCACAGAAGATGATCAGATCTTTTTTCTGGTGGCTTATCCAAAGTCTGTGAAAGATAATCTGACAGACAAAGAAACCTCGATCCTGCGTCAATTAGTAAAGGAGCAATTTCATGGATAACAACTTATTTGATGATCTGGTTGCTTCAATCAAAGAAGCTGGGGCCATCAAACGTAATGAGATAAAGGCAAGTCGAGTCACAGAGCTTGAACTGCCAGATATTAAAGAAGTACGTGAAAAAACAGGCTTAACCCAGGCTGAATTTGCTGCACGTTTGCATATCAGCGCGAGAACCCTGCAAAACTGGGAACAAGGCCGTCGCTATCCAACTGGCCCTGCAGCGACATTAATCCGTATTCTGGATGCTCACCCGGGTCTGATTTAAGTTAAATATACGAGAAATGAAAAAACCCTGGCATCCTGCCAGGGTTTTTCGTATGGGGTCGCTCGGTATAACTCCTGTCGTACCTTACTGTCCTTGTGCGTATCTATATTCTTATTATTGTGTGGAGCTTCCTGTTCCCGATGAATCTATCATATGAAAATTCCAATGTTCCGAATAGCAGCAAAGTACCGGAATTGACGTAAGTAAATACATACAAAGATGATTAAAAACTGCCCTAGGTGTATCTGCAGAAATTGGGGATAATTTGTGCCCTGAAAAAGCTGGGATGGGGACTGTCGAGGGTTCAGTTACTCGAAAATTGTGTGCAACAGCATGATTTTTTGTATAATACGATGACTAGAACAACTAACCGTACCATGGTTATATCAATAGTCGTTTTAGTAAAAGGCAGAAGCTCGAACTTCTGCCTTTTAATTTTTTAAGTAATAAGAAAAACAAAAAGTTTCTGAAAAACCCGGCACGGTTTAGGTAAAAGTGCTGTATAAATCACATAACAGCCCGTTAACATAGCTAATTTCATTTTTTGTGTAACTGAAATGTAAAATACTCTTGTTTTCACAAGGGCCTTTAACTTAAATTAGTTGGCGTTACAGCTAAATGATAGTACTAGTATCTTTTAACGAAATATCGTGTAGAGGTTGCAACTCTATACGACAATCACCCAAGGCTTGTAACTGCCAGTTCCTCATATTTTAAGGAAATTATTCTTTTGTACAAGTTTTTATATGTAAATTCTTTTGTACACAGTCTAATTTTTAAGGAACTGCTTCGGATACAATGCCTGAAATATAAAAAATTCGTTAAATGCTCTTCTTAATACCATTTAAACCCTTCGGTTCGTTCACTACGTCTGTACAAAAGATTAAGTTAGTAAGTGCGACTTTCATAGTCGGCTTAGTCTTTCGTGGTTGCTGTGTGCAGGTGGACAAGTGACGGCAGGCATAGCAACTAAAGGTTTATAACCGCCCTCAAATCTGATGTATTGCACTATTGAGGGGACGCCGGGAATAGCACATGTAACCGTAGAATGATCGGCAGGGATAACCTCCACAAGTTCGGGCATGTGTAGAGAGAAAGGCGTGTGCGGGATAGGGATTCAGCCCTATAAATACTCTCTTGCGAAGTGATCTGGGCGCATCTCACTTTGTACCGATTTGAAAGCGACAGCGGCTCCATACTGTGATGTTTTTAAAGGGTGATATTCAAATACCTGAGCTAACTTTAAAATTAGCGAAGGTAGGGTGAATATTACCGAAAATCTGCTCTAGCTCACCACCCATGATGAGCCAAAAGCGAAGCATGGTGGGGGGACTAGTGCAGATTGAGAGCATCAAATATTATTACTCTGTACACTTTTATAGAAATTGAGCAGTAGTTATTTGAATCCGTGAATGATAAAAGGTCACTGAAGAAATAGATATATTAAAAAAGCTGTCATTAACGTCTCACCACTTATCGAAATAGTCTTGAATCTGTAATACATCCAATAATATATTTGATTTTGTAACTTAATCAAATAATGGGGGGCATCAGATGAAGAGTAATCATGGGGGATTTCGGGAAGGTGCTGGTCGTAAGGCAAATTATGATGAACCTACAAAGGTAATTCGTGTACCGGAATCTCGTGTCATCGAGATCAAGAATTACCTGGTTAAATCCAAGGAAGCCAGGTTCAATGATATAGCCTCAATTACACTTGTAGATCCGTCTATCTCGATGCACATTCCCTTGGCTTCAGAAAAGGTTGCGGCTGGCTTCCCTTCTCCTGCTCAGGATTACATAGACAAAACCTTGGATATGAATGAACACCTCATCAAAAACGAGGCTGCAACCTTCATTGTGAAGGTCGCATCGCTTTCGATGAGGGATGCAGGTATTGAGATTGATGATGAACTGATTGTAGACCGCAGCATTGAAGCCAAGCATGAAGACATCGTAATTGCACTAATAGACAACGAGTTCACTGTAAAACGCCTCATGATCGAAGGTGATGATAATCGTTGGCTTAAAGCAGAGAACCCTGAGTATTCCGACATTCATCTGCAAGATGGGCAGGAAATGCTAATTTGGGGTGTAGTGACTTTTGTCATCAAGCCATTCAGAAAGCGTTAATACTTGATTGGTTTCATGCTCATGCAAGTAGCTCACCAGAAGATCTATGCACTTGTAGACATCAATAATTGCTATGTCAGTTGTGAACGTGTCTTCAACCCTAGCCTTAACAACAAGCCTGTCATTGTGCTATCCAACAATGATGGCTGTGCTGTAGCTCGATCTCAGGAAGCCAAGGACTTGGGCATTAAGATGGGTGTTCCTCTCTTTCAGATCAAGGACATCGTAGAGCAGCATCAGGTGCAGGTGCTATCGAGCAACTATGCACTGTATGCAGAGATGTCTCGCAGATTCATGAAAATACTGTCCGATTTCGTATCTCCCAAAGAGCAGGAGATTTACTCAATTGATGAGTGCTTTCTGGATCTGACAGCTCATTCAGGGAATTACGACTTGACTGAATATGCCCATCAGATTCGTCAGCGTGTGTTTTCTTGGCTTGGTTTACCTGTATGTATTGGCATTGGACGCTCAAAGACTGAAGCGAAACTAGCGAACCATATTGCCAAGAAGAACGCTTACTTCAATGGTGTTTGCAACTTGGTTTCAATGGATCCATGCTCTGCTGAAACTCTGCATCAAGCCATAGATGTTGGTGAAATCTGGGGCGTAGGCCGAAAGCATTCCAAGAAGCTCAACAGCTTGGGGATTCATTCAGTTATGGATTTTGTCTTGGCTTCCCCTCTGATGATCAGGGACCAATTTTCTGTAGTGATGCACAGAACCTTATTGGAACTCCATGGAATTGCTTGCATTGAACTGGAACATACGCCACCAGCCAAGAAGCAAATTATTGCGAGTCGCTCTTTTGGTCAACGCATCTACCATATTGATGATCTCAAGGAGGCTATGTCGCTATATGTCATGGATGCGGTTAGCAGACTGAGAGATGATAATCTGTTGTGTGGTTGTCTGATTGGTTTCGTACAATCAAACCCATTTGATAGCTCAAAGCCCTTCTACAACAAGTCTTTATCCTTGGCTTTACCAGAACCTACCGACAACTTATTGCTGCTATCTAAACTCGCTACAGCGATGATTGATGGCCTGTATGCAAAGGATATAGCATTCAAGAAATGTGGCGTGATTCTGACGTGTCTCGAACCAAAGGCAAGCCATGTATATGACATGTTTACCGACATGAAGCACATCGAAGTCAGTGATGCTTTGATGGATTCCCTTGAAGCGATTCATCTTAAGTATGGCAAAACCAAGATTGCCTTGGGCGCAAGTTTAATGCCGAACAGAACATGGAATATGTCACGAAATCGGCTAACACAGAACTACTTTAAATGGGATCAACTGCTTTGTGTGAAGTAAATGTCCTGCCTATAAATTGATTTCGTTTTGGTTTCATAATAGTTGTTTATTGATTTCAAAATAGTTGTAATTTACTACTACCTAATCGAAGATTATCTACATCAAAAATGCCCATAAACATGAGTGTTTTCATAGAAACTATCTGCTTATAGGCATTACATCATTTATGAATGACGAGAGTTGGCATCATCATAGACGGCATTGATTTCACGTCTGCCTACAGCAATCACGATGACAACTACCTCATCATCAACGACTTCATAAACCAGACGATAACCAATACTACGAAGTTTAATCTTGTAGCGGTTAGGATGTCCTGACAACTTGTTTTTGGGAATGCGAGGATTCTACAAAACCTTGATCAACTGCTTCTTCAATGGCTGCTTAATACTTGGATTTAGCTTATTCCATTCTGCTAATGCTTCTTCTAAAAGTCTAACTTATAGGTCATCAATATTTACTCGAATGCGTTTCTGATTCGCACGAGCATCTGCAATCTTATTCAGTTCTAGGTCTTCTAGTTGCTCCATCATCGTTTCATATAGATCAGCAGGAACACAGTAAAACGCTGGTGTATTACGATTGAGGATTGCTACAGGTTCACCTTTTCCTGCGAGCACTGTATCCATCGGACTCTTTTTGAGTTCAGTAATACTTGCAGTCATTCGCGCATGGATTAATTGAGTCATGGTTAAGTCTCTATAGAATAGTGTTTGGCGTCTGGGTGAATTACTACAAGTAATGCAGGAACAATAGCACACTTAAAAGCATGATTAAATGTACTTTTAAAAACTCTTACAAGAAACATAAATGAATACTAAAAGAGCAATAAATCTTTGAATGTGTAGTTGATTCGGCTAAAGGCAACTGCCTAGATAATGCTGCAATGGAGAGCTTCTTTGGAATACTAAAATCAGAGTGTTGCTATGGTGAGGAATTTAAATCAGTTGATGAGTTGGAGCGAAAGGTGACATGTTTATAGAGAATCTTAAATAACTAATTTCAAAATCATGCGATAACTCACCATCAAAAAAGCCCATTTTTAAAATGGGCTTTCTGAAAATCGCATATGCGATAACTTACAAATGAGTATAACTTTCAGTGGCTTGAAAGGATCTAAAAATCGCCTATACGATAACTCAAAAACCGCATTCGCGGTGACTCACACTGCTGCAAGCATTGTGTTGGGCATGGGTATTCTACAAACCGCATTCGCGGTGACTCACATGGCAAGTGAAAAAGCCCAGGCTTTCTTTCATCTATAAACCGCATTCGCGGTGACTCACAACAATATTAAGAATATATGCTGTGATTAATTAATAATTTACAGTTTTTTATGCAAAAAATCAAAAAAAATTTAATGAACTAAAATTAAATATATTCAATAACTTGAATCATGAATTAAAAATTTAGGTGATTTTATAGAACTTTACTCGAAACTTACAAAGAAATTCTTATAAGAAATTTTATGTGAATTTAGAGTACACCCTAAAGTTACAATCTGAAAGTTCATGAAATTATGTATCATTTAAATGATTTTTAATCATAAGTAACATGTAACTTTAGTGTTAAAGAATTATAATTTACGAAATTGTTCATTTTTATCCAATTGGGGCGTGAAAAAGTGAAAAAGTAAAAAGTAGGGTATGTCCGGGTAAGTTCTGTCGAGCAAAACACTGGACGTCAACTTGAAGGAATTGAGGTCGACCGGATTTTTGTTGACCGTGCTTCAGGTAAAAATACTGACCGACCTAAATTTCAGGAAATGTTGAACTATGTCCGGGAAGGGGACAGGGTGATTGTACATTCAATGGATCGTTTTGCGCGAAGCCTAAAAGATTTGGTCACTGAAGTAGATAAACTGGTCAAACGAGGGATCGCCATCCAGTTTGTAAAAGAAAATATTACTTTTACAGCCGAATCCACCCCGATGGATAATTTGATGCTTCAAATGATGGGTGCTTTTGCACAGTTCGAACGTGAGATCATTTTAGAGCGGCAAAAGGAAGGAATAAAACTCGCCTCTGCTCAGGGGAAGTACAAAGGTCGGGTGCATAAACTAAAGCCTGACCAAGCTGAAGCTTTACGACAAGCATGGAAGGAGGGGAAGTATCCATCGAAAATCATTCTAGGCATTAGGGAAAGCTTTTGGGATTAGTCGTCAGGCGGTATACCGATATTTACAAGTTAGTGAATAGCTTATTGGGATTAGCAACTAAATTTAGTTTAACTTATAAAAATCATGAAACACTGTTCGAATTTTAAGCGTGGAACGTGAAAAATCACAAAAAAAGCCCACCTTGGGGAAGGTGGGCTATCAACTAGAAACTACAGCATTGATTTCTAAGTGGAATTATAACACATTACGTATAAGGTGTATTATGTTAATTTTAGAAAATCTTCACTACTATTATTTTAAAATAAGCCTTATATCCAAGCATAAAACAAGGTTGTCTAGACTTCTTTTAACAGTAAAGTTATCATAAAACTGAATTTTATTTTTTAGGTAAGTTTATGCATTCTATCCGCATTCGTTAAGACACAACTATTTGCATAGTGACACTATTTTATAATGGTGGGCTTTTGTTGTGTCTTTAAGAATATATGCGGATATATAAAGTAAAAGTATGCTTAATTTATAAGTATGCTTTTAGTGCATAGTTTCCAGTTATAACTTAATTGACTAGCTATTTGTCCACCCTGTGGATGAATAGCTTTTTTTTGGGAGGACACTGTGATGCTAGCTTTTGTTTTCACCTAAATCCTGTTTGCTGCATAAAAAATTTCAAGAGCTAAACAGGAGTAAATAAAAATGAGTTTAATTATTAAAGCGAGAAACATACGCTTGGATTATGCTGGGCGTGATGTTTTGGATATTGATGAATTGGAAATTCACTCTTATGACCGTATTGGTCTTGTGGGTGATAACGGAGCAGGAAAGAGTAGTTTACTCAAAGTACTTAATGGCGAAATTGTTTTAGCCGAAGCGACATTACAGCGTTTTGGTGATTTTGCACATATCAGCCAACTGGGCGGAATCGAAATAGAAACGGTCGAAGACCGGGCAATGTTATCTCGCCTTGGTGTTTCCAATGTACAAAACGACACAATGAGTGGCGGAGAGGAAACTCGTGCAAAAATTGCTGCCGCATTTTCCCAACAAGTACATGGCATTCTAGCGGATGAACCAACCAGCCACCTTGATCTCAATGGAATAGATCTACTTATTGGTCAACTTAAAGCATTTGATGGAGCATTACTTGTTATCAGTCATGACCGATATTTTCTTGATATGGTTGTAGACAAGATATGGGAGTTAAAAGACGGTAAAATTACGGAATATTGGGGTGGTTACTCGGATTACTTGCGTCAAAAAGAAGAAGAGCGACAACACCAAGCCGTAGAATATGAGCTGATGATGAAGGAACGGGAGCGATTAGAATCTGCTGTGCAAGAAAAACGCCAGCAAGCTAATCGATTAGACAATAAGAAAAAAGGAGAAAAATCCAAAAACTCTACCGAAAGTGCTGGACGACTTGGGCATGCAAAAATGACTGGCACCAAGCAAAGAAAACTGTATCAGGCAGCTAAGAGTATGGAAAAGCGTTTGGCTGCATTAGAAGATATTCAAGCACCAGAGCATTTGCGTTCTATTCGTTTTCGTCAAAGTTCAGCCCTAGAACTGCACAATAAGTTCCCGATTACGGCAGATGGTCTGAGCTTAAAATTTGGTAGCCGTACTATCTTTGATGACGCTAACTTTATAATACCGCTTGGCGCTAAAGTCGCTATAACTGGATCGAATGGAACAGGGAAAACGTCCTTGTTAAAAATGATATCAGAACGTGCTGATGGATTAACCATATCTCCAAAAGCTGAAATTGGCTACTTTACACAAACAGGATATAAATTTAACACGCATAAATCTGTGCTCTCCTTTATGCAGGAAGAGTGCGAGTACACAGTTGCGGAAATTCGTGCAGTATTGGCTTCAATGGGGATCGGAGCGAATGATATTCAAAAAACTTATCCGACTTATCG
This sequence comes from Acinetobacter sp. PW68, assembly GCF_020982655.1. Lineage (NCBI taxonomy): Bacteria > Pseudomonadati > Pseudomonadota > Gammaproteobacteria > Moraxellales > Moraxellaceae > Acinetobacter > Acinetobacter sp. PW68. The sequence goes on from NZ_JAHZSX010000003.1 coordinate 41,137, forward strand.
GGAGGTGAAATCATCAAACTGCTTTTATCCAAAATGCTTTTAGGAAAATATAATATTTTGCTTATGGATGAACCAGGAAACTATCTTGACCTAAAAAGTATTGCCGCATTAGAAACAATGATGAAGTCCTATGCAGGAACTATTATCTTCGTATCTCATGACAAGCAATTGGTCGATAATATTGCTGACATTATCTACGAGATCAAAGACCACAAAATCATCAAGACTTTTGAGAGATTGTTAATGATAGCCAATCTAATCCGAACATTAATTATTGAACTCTTTAAAGGAAATTAAAAATGACAATTCAAGATATTCAATCACTTGCTGAAGCACACGGCTTGTTGCTTACGGACAAAATGAATTTCAATGAAATGGGCATTGATTTTAAGGTCGTTTTTGCTCTTGATACAAAGGGGCAACAATGGTTGCTGCGTATTCCTCGTCGTGATGGCATGAGGGAACAAATCAAGAAAGAAAAACGCATTTTAGAATTGGTAAAAAAACATCTTTCTGTAGAGGTTCCTGATTGGAGAATTTCATCTACAGAATTAGTGGCTTATCCCATACTTAAAGATAATCCTGTTTTAAATTTGGATGCTGAAACCTATGAAATAATTTGGAATATGGACAAAGATAGCCCGAAATACATAACATCTTTGGCAAAAACCTTATTTGAAATCCATAGTATTCCTGAAAAAGAAGTTCGGGAAAATGATTTGAAAATTATGAAACCTTCAGATTTAAGACCTGAAATAGCAAACAATTTGCAGTTAGTAAAATCTGAAATTGGTATAAGTGAGCAATTGGAAACCCGCTACAGAAAATGGTTGGATAATGATGTTCTATGGGCAGATTTCACCCAATTTATACATGGCGATTTATATGCTGGGCATGTACTAGCTTCAAAGGATGGAGCTGTTTCAGGCGTTATTGATTGGTCAACAGCCCATATAGATGACCCAGCGATTGATTTTGCTGGGCATGTAACTTTGTTTGGAGAAGAAAGCCTCAAAACTCTAATCATCGAGTATGAAAAACTAGGGGTAAAGTTTGGAATAAACTATATGAACAGACTTTAGAAAGAGCAGCTACTCTCCTTTGATGTATGGTTTATTTGCCTTAGAAACTCAAAATGAAAGCCTTATCGTTGGAGCAAAAGCTCAGTTGGGAGTTATATAATTTAAAAATATGATTGCTGAGAACTGCCTTGTTTTGAAACTTGGTTGGCTTTAATTAGTTTTTAGTATTCTTTATAGAAAATGCCTCGATCAAGGGGCATTTCTAACAATCATTTAACATAAAATTTCTTATGTGAAGTAACCTGAATGCAGCGGTGCCCCATTGGGGCGCGTTGAGATAAGCCTCTTTTAGATAACTTTAGCAACTCGATAGACAGTTGCAACTCCACAATTCACTGCTTTGGCAATTTCTTCCTTAGTCATATTGCCAACTACTAGCAATTCTTTTATTCGTTTATGTTTAGCCTCATTTGCCTTCTTGCCTGTTGGTTTGTAACCCGAACGTGCCATACCTGCTTAATACGTTCTATACGTTTCTCATTGTCTAGGCGGGCCATTGTTGCCAGAAGATCAATCAACATATTGTTGATGAGTTCCAAGATTGAATGAGTAATGCTGTCACTGGTTTGAATCATTTGGTAGGTAGTAGGAAGATCTGCTACGACTAAACGAAGTCCCTTCTCCTGGATCCTGCGCTTCAGCTCTTGAAAATCTCGTTGGGTTAGGCGTGATAAGCGGTCAATACTTTCAACTAACAATGTGTCACCTTGATTTGCTTCTGACAGTAGCTTATTCAATTCAGGTCGGTCTAACTTCGTACCACTATAGTTTTCCACGTACACAATGGTTTCACCCAAATTCAAGTTTTGGTTTAGATCCTGAAGAATCTGCAAAGCCCTTTCTGCATCTTGATCTTTAGTTGAAGCTCGTAGATAAATACGTGTATTCATTTCTATCATTTAATCTTAATTCTATTAGATTAATGATAATACTATCATTTAATTATTGCATTAAGTCTAATGATAGATATTGTATGCGATTTGGCTCGCTATCATTCAGGTATACTCTTTTGATAAAAAAAGCATGACTAAAAGCCATGCCTTGGGAATTCGTATAACGTGTATTATGTTAATTTTAGAAATTATTAAATTAATAGAATCACTTGTATCCAGCTCAAAGATAGTAAAGGGAAAGTATGCTGAAAGAATTAAAATTATTTGATCATGTTTTTTTGAATAAAAATAATATCCGTTTAATTCCCTTATCTTTTGAACATGAAAGTGGGCTTATGGAAGCATGTAAAGATGGTCAACTGTGGAAATTAAGAGTTACATCAACACCGCATTATTCTGAGGTTCATCACTATATTGAAACAGCTCTAATACAAAAACAGGAAGGTACACGTTATCCATTTGTTGTCATCGAAGAAAGCTCTGGGAAAATTCTAGGTACAACTAGTTATCATGATGTTCTTTTGAACGTGAAACGCTTAGAAATAGGTTATACCTGGTATGCAAAATCAGTGCAGCGTACGCATGTTAATACGACATGTAAGTTGCTATTACTACAATTTGCTTTTGAACAGTTAAACACTGAGACGGTTGGACTTCGCACTGATATTTTTAATATTAAAAGTCAGCGAGCAATTGAAAGATTGGGTGCAAAAAAGGATGGGATAATTAGAGGGCATGCTTTACGTAAAGATGGTACAACTCGAGATACCGTAATGTACAGTATTATTAAAAGTGAATGGACTAACATAAAAGCACATCTAATTGATTTATTAGATAATTATTAACTACAAGATTTTATTACAATAATACATGAGGATTATGATTTAACATAAAATCTCTTATATGAAAGACTCCTAAATAGGAGTTTTTATTGAATAACTATCTAAAAAACAGGAATTGCAAAGTCAATCCTAATGATGTACTCTAATTGATATACAATTAGATAAAGGTTATTGAAATGCTAATGCTCAGATTACCAGTAGAATTAGAAAAGCGATTAGATGAAGTAGCAGAAAAAACTCAGCGAACTAAATCATTTTTAGCTAGAGAAGCAATTTTATTGAGTCTGGATACGTTAGAAAAAAAATATAACCATCAAAACAATGAGATAAATGATATGAACATTAATTTATATGAAATTTTAGTTAGAAATTTTTCTACACCTGTTAATTTAGAGACTGAGTCAAGAAAGTCAAAATTTTGCATATTTAGTGAAGATGGAAAATTATTTGTTCATAACAATAAAGATAATATTCGACCGATAAGTTTCGATGAAGTTGATAATTTTTATAAAATTTTTAGGGAAACTGGGAGTCATTCCCCATCAACTTATACAGATGTAACATTCAATTCATCATATATTCTTGCAGCAGTATCCTATTTAAAGGAAAAAGGCTTTCTTTAAATACTAAATATAAAAAAGCCCGACATCCTGTCGGGCTTTTTCGTATTGGGTGTTTAGGTATAACTCCTGTCGTACCTCACGTCCTGGTGTTGCACTTATCATTATTGTTTTATGTGTTGGAACATCCTGTTCTCTATGTCCCCATCATATGAAAAATCCCTGCGGTGACATAGACGCAATGCTCCCTAATTCATGTCAGCCTGAGCTTACAACATTGCTCAAAACTTACCCCAAGGTTTATCCGCAGAAATTGCGAATAATTTGCGAAGTTCAGGTATTGAGTTATCAGGGAAAATCGCAAAATCGACTACTTTTTAAACGAAATTATTGGCAAAAACTATAAAAACTGCTCATAAAAAAGCCAACTTGTTTCAAAATCGGCTTTTTTTGCATTTTTGCATTCATCTTAGTTTGTTAAGTTTTTGATATTTATATTTTGGAGTTACAAACCCATTTCGCATAAGAGATTTTATGTTAAATACAAATAAAAAAGGTTCTTTGCACTTTAGCGTGAAGATTGTTACGATATGGACTCATCCATGAGATAACCCGCACATGAGCGCTACCAAGAAAGCAGACAAGTAAGCCGCAGCAACCTTCGTTTTCGGTTGTTGCGGCGTTCTCAAGAACCTAGTTGCTCTGCAAGAGCGCCGCCAAATTCTTAACTTAAGGAGATGGCTTCGTGCGCTCAAAAGATTTTTCTTGGCGGTATTCTCTTCCCGCCACGCTATTGCTGTTATCACCATTCGATTTGCTGGCGTCACTGGGCATGGATATGTACCTGCCCGTGGTGCCTTTCATGGCGGATGCACTTGGGTCCGGTGCAGGGACGATCCAGCTGACGTTGACGGCATACCTGGTTTTGCTTGGAGCCGGACAGCTTCTCTTCTACCACTGTCGGATCGGCTGGGTCGCCGCCCCGTTTTACTTGGTGGCGGGATTGCCTATATTGCGGCTTCATTCTACCTCACCGTAGTTTCATCGCCAGAACTTTTCTGAGCTTCCGCGTTCTTCCATTTCGCGGCGCTTCGGCATGTCTCGTTTCCACTTTCGCGACGGTACGCGACATCTATTCGGGGCGTGAGGAAAGCAACGTCATCTATGGCTTGCTCGGCTCTATGCTTGCGATGGTTCCTGCGATAAGTGCCCACTGCTAGGAGCGCTGGTCGACGCGTGGCTCGGATGGCGCGCAATCTTCGGCTTGCTAGGGATGGCAATGATAGGCGCTGTTATCGCAGCCTGGCGACTCTACCAGAGACTCGGCGGCACCGGACGGCAGACCTACAGTGGTCGCAGCTATTGACTCCTGTGAAACACCTGAACTTCTGGCTGTACACGCTCTGTTACAGCGCGGGGATGGGCAGCTTTTTCGTCTTTTTCTCGACCGCCCCCTGGCTAATGATGGGGAGGCAAGGGTTATCGCAACTTAGCTTCAGCTTGCTATTTGCTACAGTGGCACATCGCTATGATGGCTACAGCGCGAATCATGGGACGACTGATTCCCCGGTGGGGAAGCCTGAAGACCTTACGAGTGGGAATGGGGTGTCTGATGGCGGGAGCGCTGTTGCTCGCTGTTGGCGAGACATTGGCACCGGTCTCGGTGCTTGGCTTCATCGCCCCGATGTGGCTCGTGGGTGTTGGTATCGCCACTGCGGTATCGGTGGCACCCAATGCCGCTCTTCGAGGTTTCGATCATATCGCTGGGACCGCTACAGCAGTCTACTTCTGTTTGGGTGGACTACTGTTAGGGATTATCGGGACACTCATTATTACGCTTTTATCGACTGGTACCACCTACCGATCATCGCTTATTGCCTCATCCTCGCAACAGCAGTGCTTTGTCTGTCCTGCATCAATCCCAACAGACGCCATCTCAGCCAAGAAGAACATGATGCCTTGGCGCTACAAGGCACCGATAGCGCGCAATCGGTCCATGATCATGACTAGCGCTGATGTTTGGAGCCTGTTCTGGAAGGGCTTTTCGCCAGCGTCTCATGGGCTTCTAGATGAACAGACTTTGCTGATCCGTCTTACACACGACGAGGAGCATACGCCAATTTGTAGCCGATGCGATTGCCCTTGTTTCCTGGTACATGACATCAATTGGCGCCGAGTTCGCGAGTCACCAATTATGCAGTATCGCGTCGAGTTGGATGTACCTGTGCGGCGGCTGCGTTGTCCACAATGCGGTCCAACCAGAGAGCGGATCGATTGGCTACCACCGCGCTCCCGTATTACGCAATCATTGCGCAACTGGATTGAGAAATTAGTACAGATGCTGCCCGTCAGTCATGTTGCCAATCTTTTGGGCTTGCATTGGCATACAGTCAAGACTATTGACATGGAGCGGCTCAAACGTGATTTGCACGAGCCAGATCGAAGTCGATTGCGCCGCCTGATGATGGACGAATTCGCCTTGCACAAGGGTCATCGCTACGCCACGGTGGTCGCCTGTGCCGACACCCAGCAAGTGGTGTGGATTGGCGAGGCCCGCTCGCGTGAGGCGATCCTACTGTTCTTCGAGTGGTTAGGCGATGCCCGGAACCAGATCGAGGCAGTGGTATGGACATGAACTCAGCCTTCGATCTTGAAGTGTACCAGTGCCCCAACGCGGTGGTGGTCTACGACCTGTTCCATGTGGTGGCTAAGTATACCGCGAAGTGATGGATAGAGTGCGAGTTGATCAGTACAATCAACTGCGAGATGACAAGGTCGCCCGCAAGGTGATCAAAAGCAGCCGTTGGATACTGTTACGCAATGCTGACAACCTTGAGCCCGAGCAGGCGGTCAAGCTGGACGAACTCCTTACCGCCAATGCGTTCTTGACTACGGTGTACGTGCTCAAGGACCAACTTAAGACGCTATGGTTTGCGGAAAGCGAGACGACTACCAGAAGCGCCTGGCGGGAATGGCCGGCATAGCCTCGGTAGCGGAATTGATGCTTTGGTACGATTTGCCAAGAAGCTGGAGCCATATATGGAGGGTATCGTTTCCAGTGCCCTCCACCGGCTGAACACCAGCGTGCTGGAGGGCATGAACAACCGGATCAAAGTCATTAAGCGGATGGCCTATGGATACCGCGACACGGACTACTTCTTCCTCAAGATCCGTGCTGCATTTCCCGGCAAAGTGCGATGAACTTAAAAAAAATCCTAACGCACTGTCAGGATTTTTTAGTTCACATGTTATTAATCCTAACCGTAGTCAGGGAAGTTATACCCAAAAACTTTTTTCCAAGTATTTATTGATTCTTTATCTTTTCCTTCATTTTCAAGTTGTCTAGCATCTCTTGAAAGTTGGGCGAATGTTTTAAATTTCTCGCTCAATGAGTATCTACTATAATAGTCTATATCATTGATGTTACTTTGAATATTTTTAGGATCAGCCACAGTATTGATAATACTATTCGCTAAGTAGTTAAAAACGTTCTCTAATTCCAAATCAACATACTCTGAACATGTATTATTCGGTTTACTTTCATAGTAGTACAGGATCATAGCTTCTAATAAATAAGATCCGATGTTCACTCTTTTTTCTTGTTTCCAGTACTTCAATATGCGAATTACATTTAAAACATTACCAGATTGATTTTGATTGACGGCTGATAATCTATCTCTATCAGTCTTAGGATTCGTTTTTTTCCAACTTCCAGATCTATTTGGGATTAAATAATAAGAGTTTCCATCGCTATCTGGTGATGTCAAAAAGCAAGGAACAATATCGAAATTCCATGTATAGCTTTTCAACTTCAGAGTTGCTGCTTCTCCATCCCTTTTGATTTCAGCTGATGAATATTGACTGACCTTACTTAATTCTGATTTAAATGCATTGGTAATACGTGTTGAACTTAAGCCTGAACTATCAAGAGTTTTCGCATATTTTTTTAACTTTCCAGAGTAGTTTTCTGGAAATTTCAACTCAATATCGTCCCAAGATCTTTCATAATATGTACATCCATCGGCTTTGATACCAACCATTAGATCAATATCATCTAATGGTCTAGTTTTAGTCTTTCGAGCAAAAGAACCAAAGCCGATATCGATTTCTGGATATAAGTTAGGAAAGTTATCATTATTTTCTGGAAAGTTTGAAATTTGATCTAATAACCAATTTCGACTATTTCGAGCCGTTGATGATGTAGCTGAATCTAAATTTACAATATTTTTCTGGAAGTCATTAAAAGCACTTATAACTGTTGTTGCCATATAAATCTCAATAAAGTTAATTAAAGATAGTTGTCTATGTATCTTTGAATATTCCTTATAGATAAGGTTTCATTTTGATTTTTAAAGTATTTATGTAATTTATTTGGAATAGGTCTAGCAGATTTACGATATGAATAAACCGCATTTTGTACCTCTTCAGCAAGAGATATAACATCTTGATCAGTAGCACTATTATTTGATAGTTGGTTTAAGGCATCTTCTATTTCACTATTCAAACGATTTCCTTCTTTAACAGTTTCTTTATGTTCTAGGACTAGAAAGAATAGAAATATTACTATAGGTATAGAGGCACTTAGTGTTTTGATAAATAATGAAATATTTTCAAAATAATAGATACTTACCGCAAAAAATACGAAAATCAGTAAAACAATAAAAGCTAATACGGTCTTGTAATATCTTTCTCTGTTGGGAATGTCCCAAGATAAATTTTGGCTTTGGCATAGGATAATTGCCATAGGGTATTGATAAGTAGCTGCGGGGGATGTATACCAATTTAAAAATTCTGAAAAATCTCCATACTTTTTCTTATATTTTTCAGATAATAACGTTACTTGACGGTTGTTGGGTTTTTCTCCTAAATAAAGTTTGTTCCACTTTAAGTTAAAGATAGAGCGATCATATAGTTCTTGCATCTGTACTGCTGAGCTTCTTATATTTTTTATCCAACATGATAAAGCTATACTACTGAGGCTACAAAAAATAGCTAAGTAAATGAATATAGAATAATCCTTAACAATACCAATTAATCCAAGAGTAAATGGCATACATACACTAATGATAAAATTTATTGTCATTAGAAATTTACTGTCACTGTATAAAGTATTTACAGCTGCTTGTAATTCTAAATTGGCTAGATCATTTTGCTTCTTTGAAATCAAGTTAACCTCTAAGTTTCTAATTTTTAATAATATTATACAGAATAACGAGTATGAAGTTTTAAATAATTAACAAGATCCTAAAATGATTCTCTTTATATAACTCAAACTACTGGTGTAATCTTTAGTTACTTATGAAATTCTTAGCATTGCGGAATAAGAAATGAATAGTGATAAACAGTACTTTGATCGTCTACAGGAAGAGTATTCAGAAAAATATGGTCATGAACTGTATGCAATTGATGATATTGAAGGAAAAAAAATATTTATTGATATTAATGATCCGTGGAGTGTTTCCTCAAGTTGGGGGTCTTTAGAGAATGAAATACGGTTAATAAAAATGGGACTATTTCCATTAACATTAAGACAAAAATTCGAAAGGAAAGAAACTTTTGAAAAAAAAGCAGACGAACTAGCTAAGCTAATTAATGTTGTTCACACTAAAGAAAATAGTATTCTATGTCCTACTAGTAGATACAATCGTAATAAAGAAAAATAGAATTAGTAATTAGAGCTGAATAATTTAATTTACCTCAAACTAACATAATACACGTTATGCGAAGTCAAAAAAGGAAGCTTAGGCTCCCTTTTTTATTGATGATTTTTTAATTCTTTTAGCATGGCATCCCGTAAAATTTCATTCATTCGTGTTTGATAACCTTTTCCCTGTGCTTTGAACCAAGCAAGCACATCAGCATCTAACCGAATTGAAGTTTGTTGCTTTACTGGACGATAGAATTGATTGTGGCGTACAGCATTACTCCAGTCGGTAATTTCAGGCATATCTGAGAGATCTAGCTGATCGTCAGGAATCGTTCCCTTAGCAAGCAAGCGTTGAATTTCAGCATCTTGCTTGTCGCTGAATTTTTCATTCAGTTCTTTGCGTGAGTATTTAACCATGCTCATATCTATCTCGCTCCGCCTTGGTGACTTGTCTTGCACTAATGATTCGTATGATTTCACAGTCATCTTCATCAAAGATGGTGTGAGCTACTAACAGCATTAGTACGCCTTTTACTTTCCCAATGGTCTGCCAACGTTCTTCACCATCGGTATGTCTGTCCTGAATTGAGATCCTTAATGGATCTTCAAAAACAAGGCTTGCCGTTTCGAAAGAGACATCGTGTTTTTTCTGATTCTTTCGATTCTTTGCCTCATCCCATTCGAAATACTGTTTCATAAAAAACATTCAAATTTGTATATACAATAATGTATCATAAAATTGTATCACTCAAGTTGAGAAGCGTAATTTTTAGTCAAATTTATTGGCAAAATATTACAGAATCGCACATAAAAAAGCCGACTTGTTTCAAAATCGGCTTTTTGGGCATTTTTGGATTTTTCTTGTTTTATTAAGTGGTTGATATTTAAATTAATATACAAGTGTATTGCGTATAACCACCATTATGTTAAATAATTAAGGATAAAAGCTTTATTACTAAATAGAACAGTTGCTTAAAGCAGTATAGAGTTAAGTTTGCATTTTAATATCAAGTTGTCTTTCAGCACCGATAATCACCATACGAATCCCATTTTCAAAAATGTCATCCGCATTCATATTTTGTAAGGTATTCACTCCTTGGAGCATGAGTGGATATATAGTTGGATCGGCTTCGAATGGTGGGTCTGATCTTATTTCTTCTTGCTGCTCCTCAAGGACCCACCCAACAATAAACCTTCCTAATGTCATAAGTAATGCAACTGCTTCAACAGGAGAAAACCCAGCATGAGATAACAGCGCAACTTAAATTATCAATCGTGTTGAAATGTCCTTGACTGGGGCTAGTTCTTGCATGTAGACGAGCACCATCACGGTAAGCTAGTAGTGCTCGACGAAAGCTTACAGAATTAGCGAGCAACCAATCTTGCCATGTCATCCCATCGATGGGTAAAGAAACTAAATGGTGTTCATTTATAATGGTTTCCGCCATTGCTTCCATTAACAAGGATTTATTCTTGAAATGCCAATATAGAGTTGGAGATTTAATACCCAATCGTTGAGCTAGCTTGCGTGTGGTTATTGAATCTATGCCTTCTTCATTCAACATATCCAATGCGGTACGCAGGACTATTTCACGTGTCAGACGTTGAGGTGCAATATCTTTTTTACTCATAAATCTATCACTGATAGGGAGTGTGTGAGAGAATATTAATTCTATCATTGCTAGAGAAGGCATTTGTGAAGAAATCATTGAGCGTGATTTTAATCACTATATTTCTGGATGCTGTTGGGATTGGTTTAATTATGCCGATCTTGCCTGAATTATTACGGTCATTGGCTGGAGCTGAAGCAGGCGGTGTTCACTATGGTGCTTTATTAGCTGTGTATGCTCTGATGCAGTTCATTTTTGCACCTATCCTTGGAGCGTTGAGTGACCGATTTGGACGTCGACCTGTATTAATTATTTCAATTGCTGGTGCAACGGCTGATTATCTCCTAATGGCTGCTGCTCCTTCTCTATTGTGGCTATATATTGGTCGTATTTTTGCGGGAATTACAGGTGCCAACATGGCTGTTGCAACAGCTTATGTTTCAGATATTACTCCAGCCCATGAGCGTGCAAAAAGGTTTGGTCTCCTTGGAGCTGTCTTTGGTATTGGGTTTATAGCGGGTCCGGTAATAGGTGGAGTTTTGGGTGAATGGAACTTACATGCACCGTTCTTTGCTGCTGCTTTTATGAATGGGATTAATTTAATAATGACAGCAGTCTTATTAAAAGAATCAAAACACAGCAATAAAATGACTGAGAAGGTTCAGGAGCAATCAATATTAAAGAAATTATCCTATTTGATCACTCAACCTAATATGGCTCCATTGCTTGGTATCTTTTTAATTATCACATTGGTTTCACAAGTCCCCGCAACTTTATGGGTTATCTATGGGCAGGATCGTTATGGCTGGAGTATATTTATTGCAGGTGTTTCCCTTGCTAGTTATGGAATATGCCATTCTATTGCACAGGCTTTTGCTATCGCCCCTATGGTAAAGAGGTTTGGAGAGAAAAATACGTTGTTATGTGGAATAGCTTGCGATGCAATTGGTTTACTTCTTTTATCTATTGCTGTTGAAGAATGGGTGCCTTTTGCGTTGTTACCATTGTTTGCCCTTGGTGGAGTAGCCGTTCCTGCTTTGCAAGCAATGATGTCCAGAGGTATTAGTGATGAAAGACAAGGTGAATTACAAGGGCTATTAAGCAGTTTTAATAGTCTGGGGGCTATAATTGGTCCTGTATTAGTTACTAGCCTCTATTTTATGACTCAGGCATCAGCTCCTGGAATGGTATGGGCATTAGCTGCAATACTTTATGTAATCACCCTACCCTTATTGCTTAAGTATCGCCTGAATAAATATTCTGGAGTTCCATAAAATATTTAATTTATTGGTTTAAAAACTAATGGATTCTATAGTTTATCTAAAATTAACATAATACACCTTATACAAAATGCCCTTGTAAGCCCTTAATCAAGGGCATTTTTAGTCTCTACTTAACATAAAATTTTGGTGGTGCTTCAAAAAGTATGCTGCCTTTAAATGAAGCCATTATTGATGTAAAAGAAAAGAAGGCTAAATCAAAAGCTTTAAAATGGTTTTCAAGCTTTTTTGAAAAATTACAGCTTCTTCTGAAGCTACGCCTAATTCTATGCCTTATTTTGCAATTATTGCCTTCAATACCTACAGTAAAAAATTTACCAATACTTTGCTTACCATTTTTAAAAGCAGTGATGAAACTGTCCCAATGATCACTTGCAATTCGGGTGTAGTGAATATCTAATTGTTTAAGCTTTGTCTTCAATTGTTAGACTGTAGCTAAATCTCGTTTACCCCAAACATAAGCAACAATTTCACCTGTTTCTCGATGATAGGCGTAAATAAGCCATTGTTTATTCTTTTTATTTCCAACAAAATTCCAGAACTCATCTACTTCGAGAGATTCATAATGACTTTGCTGAGGCTGAATTTCATAGGTTGATTCAGTTAAAGTACGTAAAACTTTACCGATACTGATGCGCTCAACTTCAGCAATATCTCGTATACCGCTGCCTCTGACCATCAACTGTAATATTTTACGAGTAATACCTGACTTACATCCTAGA
>NZ_JAHZSX010000004.1:0-53570 GCF_020982655.1 Acinetobacter sp. PW68
TAGAACATAACAAAGTAGGTCAAGCACAAAACTACTATAGTAACGCTTGATTGTTGAGACTTTAATCGCTGCTTTCCCATGATAAGCAAATTCGTTTTCTAACCACTGACACACGCGTAAATGTGCAATAGCCACTACATAATCTAGGTACTCGCCATTTCCAGCCTCATACGCAGATTTATAGTCCTCAGATTTTTGGATGCTTTCTTGGAGTTGATCCGCAAGCTGTTTGGGTTTGATATCCTGATGAAAAGATAAAAGCCAGGATTTCAGCTCATGACGTTGACCGGTTCGTCGATCATGAAATGTTTTGACTGTAACTGTAGGCATCTCCAAGTCTAAGACTTGAGGCTTTTTTTCAAGATTTTTGATTCTAGCTTGAATAGTTTTCCAGCAATCGGGTTGATCATAGAGCTGTGTATACTGCTCATAGATTAAAGGCGAAGTGATGATCTGATTGTTCAGTACACTGGTACTTAAAACATCCAGATTAGGAATCTCTTGCCACAAGACATAATCCATATGCTTAAAAATGGCAAAACCGGTCTTTTCCAAGCCTTTTAAAAATAGCTTCACGTGATTAAGCTGTGTAAATGGCTGCTGATCCTCACGTGCTTTTCTAGAGTCCCCCTCCTCCGCCATATTCAGTACAATGTTTAAATGGATTTTAAGTTTTTCTAGCAGTAAGGCTTCAGGCTGATTCCCCGTTTCAATTTCACTCTGTTCTTTTTCCCAGCACAGCAATGGCGAAGTGCTTTGTAATTGATGCCCTTGCGATCTATTGATTAGCTCCTGAATCCGTCGATAACATAGCATCACAAAGGCATTGAAATAGATATGCTGAGTTTGCCATAACTCCGTCTCTTCTTCGCCATCCTGACGATAGATGTTGCCATACTTTGTCGAGGGCAACGTGTATGAAAAGACATAAGCTTTTTGAACCTTTTCGTCACCTGAATAGATCGGAAGCAAGCCACTATCCAGGTTCATATGAAAAATCGCATCATGAATGGCTATCAGTCGTTCAGGTTGCATGCATCCCTGATCAAAAATTAATGAAATACACAGACATTCAAACAAGGTATTCACTAATTTTTGTTGCTCTTTAGCCGTAGAGTATAAGAAGATACCTTGAGTTTGTTGTTTGAGATAATCCGCCCAATTCACATACAGTTTTTCTTTTACCTCGACGAGCATAGTACCCTGCTGTAACTTTCGTCCTGAAAAAACGTTGTCTAGACGTTTAGGTGTGTAGACTATCCAATCGGGCAACTTAATCTCATAGCTCTCGGCATAGGAAGGGTAATCCTTTTGCCACTGCTGGTTTTTCTCGTTACAAATCCGTTTCACTTGTTTAAAACAGAATTGAAGGTAATCTGCAGCATTGCCCTTAAATTTGGATATTTGGCAGAGCTGCTCTAAAACTGCTCTATAGAGAGTAAACTTGTCCAGAATTTGCTGATCAAGCCACTTAAAATCAATTTGAGCAAGGTCAGAATTTACATCTGTGTATGTAGCAGTGATCAGCTGAGAAATTTCCTTAAAAATGTCACCGATTTCTCTTTTAATGGCATTTTCTAATTGCGTAACAAGTGATGTATCAAGCACAAGATGGTCCTTTAAAGCACTTCAAGCTTTGCGATTTCTAGTTTGTTGAGCAAGCTTTTAACTTGTTGCTGAATGTCGTGTTTGTAGAGATAAGGGCTTAATCCAGAAATGTGACTGAATCCCATGCTCTGCTTATCATGGGTATATAGCGTATTGTGAATGTCACCACTCAGGGCGAGATGATTTTTAGTGAAATGCCTTGGCCAGTTTTTATAAATCTGTACAGTCTCTTTAAGGTAATTCGTGACAAAATCAGCAGACATGGGCTGTAACTCCAAATGCTCCACGACTTCAGCAAGATTCACCTGACCTTTTTGGGACTTGATCCGAGGATGTGAGATGACATAGAGCATAAAACCATCGTTTTCCAATTGCGCTTGCAAACTTTTTATCCCGAGTGATTCGATGGTTTTCGTCAGATATTTTCGATATGCATTGAAATGATCCTGCCAGTAGCCTGTAACAGGAACAGGACGTCCTACTTTTCGTGAATCAGTTTTTTTATCATGCACGTAAAGCAGTTGTGCCTTAGGATCATAATGTTTCAGTAACCCCGGCATGCCGACTATTGGACGCACCGTCAGGCAGATTAAGGAAAGATGCCACATCCAAATGCTGTAAGCATTCAGCTTCTCGATCAGATTCGCTTGAGTATTGGCTAATGTGTTTTTGACAAAATGATAAAGCTGATTAAAAAATTTACTCGCGGCCTCTACAGTCCAGCATCGCTGACTGCCGATACGTTCCTCACGATGAAAAATATGACCAGGGTGTTCATCCTCAATCCATGGTTCACCTTTTCTACGGTCTAATAGAACATTAATATAGCCTTGAAAATGCTGGTCGATTTGATCGATCTGACGCCCTTCATAGTTCCATTGCACGATATGACGGCTATCTCTGTTGGCCAGCAAGTGTGCGACCAGGTTATCATCCGTCTCCATATCCATATAAAAATAGATTTGCCGCTCTAACATACCACAGGTGATTTCGCCAATTGCATGCTCTTTAAAAATTTCCCGCAAAAAATTATTGTACTCAATCACACAAAATTCAGGTTCCTCTAAAGCCTCTAAACTGGTGATCCAGGGTGCTGGCATGCGCCATTCCAGGGTTAAGGCCCGATTATAACGCTGTGCTTTATCTTGCATGGCACCGGAATGATTGGCATTCAACTTAGGATCGATCACCCAATAATAATGGATGACTTTTTTGACTGATTTTTTTTTAATTCTACCAATATCAATCAAATACTTGATCTTTTGAAAGACCGTTGGACTCAGACCGGTCAAGAGACACATCAGACCACACACAGCTAAAGCCGATTGATATGCATCATTTCTCTTATTTTCTTGATAACACTTCTGCAATCGCTGATATACCTCAGTTAATAAACTGGGTTTCAGATAAAGCGGATTAGTTTTACAGGCTAAGTCACGTCGCTGAATTCTCTTAGCTTGCTTTTCGAGCTGTTTCTGTTTGTCATCAGAGAAACTCCCCTTCACCCGCTTGGCGATCTCATCCTGTTCAGGATCGACAAGATTGGCCTCTGTATCCTGTCCAGTATCCTCATTCTCTACATCCAACGATGATGTGCCTGAATCAGATTTATAGGTCATGCCCTTTTTAATATCGTTAATTAAAGCCTGAACATTAATTACTGTTGAATTTAATCTACTATTGGCAATCTCGTTGAAAACAATAATAAATTGTTGAATATAACGGCCAAGATTAAGCTGTTCAAAATCATTTTTTATTGTTTTACGCTCTAAAAGAATTTTTAACTCGTTGGCATCAAATTCATCCATAGCTTGGAGTTTGCGTGTAACTTTTTTATACAACAGTTTATTTTTCTCAGTATTCGATAACTGCTTTTGCAAAAGAAGTTTTAAATTATAAGATACTGTGTTGATTTTATTGTTGTTTTTACAATTATTTAGAATAACCTGTTTTTCATCCTTTTCATCCTTTTCATCCTTTTCATCCTTTTCATCCCTTGTAATCTGAGGCTCTAACAAGATGATTTCCTTCAGTATTTCACACAAGGCTGCAGTACAAAGATAGGAATAGATGAATACTGCTTTTTGTTGGTCGCTTAGTTCTCCTATAGATGCACTTTTAGCCCATTGCGTTAACCCTGCTAATAATTTCTGTTGTGTCACTATCCGATTATTTTTAATCACCACATGTATTTTGTGAGCAGCAGCATACAGTTCCTGTGCCTGCTGATCTTGCGCCAAGAGCTGAGTCAAAATTTGTTTTTTTACACTCAGGGTTGATTGACCCATTCTTCCAATAGTTTAATTTGCTTGTCAGCTGACAATTCATCAGTTTGGCTCATAAAGCTACCATAATTTTTCAGGGTAAAAATTGATATTCAGGTTTCGTTCGAACTTGAGCTTCAAGTCTTTATTCATATGCAAAAGTATTTTTATAAGTGTTTGCACTCAATTGAACACAACGCTGCGGATTTTTTCCCACCTTCATATACCGTGATAATGGCAAACCTAAGGTATCGGACAATTGAGTAAAAAAACATGTAAATAGAACAGCATGTACCTCTTTATGTTTGTGCTTTGGAACCTGTTCCAAATCTAAAGAAAATTTTATGGATTAACCATTTTAGAATTTCAAATTCATCAACACCTTTATGGGATTTTTCACCCTTGTTAAGAATTCTTTTGATATAAGCATCCAGCTTGTTTTTAAGATTCAAGATAAAATGTCGAATAAAATCTGGTAAATCTAATATCAAAACTGCACTTAACTTGGTCAGGACTTCAAGTGATTTTTTTGCATTTCCAATTTTTTTCTATCGTAACCATCTCAGCTGATACTGGCTGTATAAACTCAATACTGTTGAAATGGCTAATTTTTAAATTTACAACTTAGGCTCAACAGAATCTGTTAAGCCTAAAAAGGCAGATCATGAAGATAAAAATATTGTTGATTCTGATATGGATGAAATTTTAGATCCATCAGAAGATCAGTTACCGTTCTGGTAAGCATTTTTTCCCTTTAACACTTTTTAATTCAATATGTATGATAAATAGCAGTACCCAATATTTAAAAAATATTGGATACTCAATTATAAATTTCCACAGTGGAAATTTATAATTTTTATGGGTGGTCATCTAAACCGGCAAGAAATTCTTCTAACTTTTCAATCTTTTCTTGATTAAATTCAGCATTTAAACTGGTGCGAATATTTAGGACTGTTTTCCCATTGAGACTTTTCTCGATCTTAATCGAACCAAAATTTAAGACCATTTTTATTTTTAAGATCATTTTGTTTACTAGAGAGGCATTTTCGATGCTTTGATCTTGTTTTTAGCTGTCTCTTGTACCGTTAGTGCTTTTTCTATTTGATAAATGAATTTTTTGATGGACGATTTGTTTCTGTAAATTCATTTAGGTACTTTTTCCATATGGTTAACGTGGTATCTTCAACTAGTTGATGGTTAAACTTTAAAACCAGTTTATTTAATTCAGTTAACAATTGTTGTGCGGTTGCACCTGAAATCGCTTTGGGGTGGATTTTTAGATCTTCTTTTATATAGTTTGGCAGTTTATAAAAGCTCATTAATCTAAAGTATTAGATTGATCTAATTGATTTTTTGAGTAATAAATTCTATATTTTGTATAGTATAACCAAACTCATCGCAGTGTTTTTGTATAGCATTGACTAATTCAAAATCACTAAGATTTGACCGATGTAAATTGTCAATCAATGAAATTAAAGCTGTCTTTTCTGTAGATTTATCATCTCGAATAATTGCACGAATAGTCTTATGTTTTAATACATCACGAACAGCTCGAAACCTTTTTTCTCCACCAACAAGCTCATATGTTTCTTCTTTTTTGATCACAACAATCGGATAAATTTGCCCATTCGTTTCAATACTTTTGGCAAGCTTTTCAACATCTTGTAAAACTTTGTCTGTAATAATGCGAGGTTGATGCTCTGAGAAGTCAATAAGCTCTATAGGTAGATCAACAATATTATTTTCAGTCGATGATACCAATGCAACTTTGCCTGTTCCTGCTGCATTAATAAATGCTTGTTCCATTTCAAAGGCATCATCAAAATCGACAATGAGTGGTTTTTTCGCCATTACAGGATCTCCACCAAAAATTCATTTAATTCATCTTTTGCTTTACTACTACCCATTTCTAATACTGATTTTCCTTCGATCATTGCATCGCGAAATTGTTTGCGATCACGCACAATGGTATTTAGTGTTTTCACAGACTTGACTTGTTGTAGCAACTCTAAAGCAGCATCAATTTCTGTAGATTTGGTATTGGTTGGTGCTTTATTTAAGACTACAAAAGTTTCTAATTTCTTATTTACTTGCTTAGCAGCATTTACCAATCTAAGCACAAATGGCAGCACTTCGATATCTGTTTGACTAGGTTGCGTTGGAATAATAAGAACATCTGCTATTAATAATGCTGAACGAAACTCAGCTGAATCACGTCCTGCAACATCCAATACAATATATTTATTATTATTTTTTAACTGTTGTAGTTCTTCTTTTAAATTATCTTTGAGCGAAATGGTTGTAATCGAGTCTTGTGTTCTACGTTTACTCCATTTTATAGAGGATTGTTGATCATCTCCATCTACAAGAATAGTCTGACCTTTTTTGCTCAGAGCAACAGCTAAATTGGTTGAGAGTGTGGTCTTTCCAACGCCACCTTTCTGATTGGCAATTACGTATATTGTCATGGATTAAATATATAAAAATTAAATTTATATTAGCATAATTTTAAAAATTAAAAAAATATTTTTAATTTTCCACAGTGGAAATTTAAAAAACTAAAAAGCCTTTTTTTCTTTTGTGTAGTCCCGGCATTTGATGGATCGGATCAATCTTAAAAAGTTCAGGTTCATCTATCCACTGTTTGCAGATGAATTCGTAGGGAGTCAGGCCCCTGAGTGTTTTGAGTCTGCGGTCGAAGTTGTATGTAGCAATAAAATCAGCAAGGTGAATGCATAGCTGAGTGTGATCGTCGTAAGGCTTTGTTGCACAAACCTATCTGTAAAGGGTTTTTCAGCGATATAATTTTCAAATGAAGAAGCCTACACACAAAATCTACCGCACAACCAATTGGCCCGCATATAACCGAGCACTCATGAGTCGCGGAAATATTGTCATTTGGTTTGATCCTGCTACGCAATGGTATGCTCCATCAAAAGGCAAACAAGGGCGAAATCAAACCTACTCCGACGCAGCTATCCAATGCTGCTTAATGATTAAATCCTTATTCCGTCTATCTTTACGTATGGTCACTGGCTTTGTGCAAAGTCTGATTAAACTTTGCGGATTAAATTGGACCGCACCAGATTACAGTACGCTTTGTAGAAGACAAAAGCATATTGATATTGCAATCAGCTACCAAAAAAGTAGCGATGGGCTGCATCTACTCGTAGACTCTACAGGCATGAAGTTTCTAGGTGAGGGCGAATGAAAACGCAAGAAACATGGAGCTGAATATCGTCGCCAATGGCGTAAACTACATATTGGTATAGATGCCAAAACCCTACAAATACGAGCAGTTCAGCTTACAACCAATAATGTCAGTGATTCACAGGTGCTTGGTGATTTACTTAATCAGATTCCACAAGATGAGCAGATTGACTCTGTTTATACCGATGGAGCTTATGACACCAAGCAATGCCGTGAGGTCATTGCAGATCGGCAAGCACATGCGGTGATTCCACCTAGAAAAAATGCGAAACCATGGAAAGATACAAAGAGTAGCTCGCTAGAGCGAAATGAATTACTTCGAACAGTTAAACGTTTAGGCAGGACACTATGGAAAAAATGGTCAGGCTATCATCGGCGAAGTTGGTTGAAACTAAGATGCATTGCATCAAATTATTAGGAGATAAACTCAGTGCAAGGAGTTTTGATAGCCAAGTGAATGAGATCCATGCACGTGTAGCAGTCCTTAACAGATTTACGGAATTAGGTCGACCACTTACCCAAGTTACGCCTTAAATTTGGCTCAATTAGGGGCGCTTTGCATTTCAAATCTTTGTGCAACAAAGCCAATTTAAACTAATTCTAACTGTTCGGCTTCTTCTGTAACTTCAATATCTTCAGCAGCAGAATTTTCAAATTCATCATTTAACCAACGCTGTAATAAACTACGCATTCTTGAGCTTGGTACATAAATATTGATTGGGTTACCTTCACGAATAGCAGAACGCCATATCCATTGGACCATCTCAGATAGAGCGAATACATCTTCCTTAACAGGGAATCCCTTCATAGCTGAAGCTTTAACAACCATTGGATTTGGATATAGGTTCATCAAGTAAGCTAAGTTGGTTTTGTCTTTGTATTCGTTAGTTGCCTTTGTATTGAAGGCTAACCATTCTTCTTTATAGCGTGATCCAGCAATTGCTGAATGTGCTTCTTCCAAATGAAGTCCAAAGTCTATCTGACTTTTTCGCTTTAACATGGTTACGGAAATAGTTATCAAGATTTTTTGACAACTGCTCACATAAAGCTTTCTTATTTGATTTGAATTGGCTTGAACTCAATGCTGTAGTTTTAGTACCAATCTCATTAATAAACTTGTTATCTGAAATAGTGACTAAATGCTTAATTTGAGAAGGCTTGTTACCAAAACGGATCAGTTCATACTCAACGCCATACGATTTCAAATACGCTGACATTTGAGAGCCTTCAAACATATAAGTAGCAATCCAGACTTCTTTAAAAGATCTCAGTGTGTCGATACTCAATTCCCAAACAATCAGCTTCTGGTCCACATACAAGAGCTGACCGAGATCACACATTGTTGCTAGGTTTTCATATTTCGTACCCGTCGGGTCACCACCGTTATCACCATACTTTTCACGGTTGAAACGAAGAGTGACAGCATCATCATCAACATGAATCCAACCTAAACGGAAAAGAGCTTCTAACTCTGTAGATGAATGCTCTGTATATACATCATAGACTTGAATTGTTTCGTCAATAATCAGTACATAGTCTTTCGCATCATCCAACATATTTGGTGTTAGGTTCATAAAAAGCTGATGTGTACTGACTACGTTTTCTTTGTTCTTTAACAGGTATTGCAAGCTTTCAGCTTTATTTCCACCCTTATAGCTTGGATGCTTGAAACGTCTTTCCTTCAAAGGAGCATCATCTAAATATGCGTAATGAACGCTTGTATCGTCTTCTGTGGTAATTAAAGGACGTTTTAATACATCTTCAGGATCGTATGTTGTACCTGAAATACGATGGCATTCATCAAGTAATGGAGTGATGTAAAGAAAGTTCTGGTCTTTTTCTGCTGTTCTAATGTTTTCTATAATTTGAGTAGTCTTACCGCTACCCATCATTGCATCATAAACTTTAAACACTGTGCTTATTTTTCCTATTTGCACGTTTTATTATCCTCATTGCATATTGTTGTAATGGAAGACTGTTCTCCCCTCTTGAGACAGATTATATTACATCAAGACAGATAATGTCAATAACTTGTCTTGTGGATCTATTTTTGTCTTGAATTGCTTTATTTGTCTAGCTAAACACTTGTTTTGTTTTTAAATTTAAAACTGTGGATAAGTAAGACAGATTTCGGTCTTAATTGATCTTAGGTTTTATACGGCTTTCGCTGCAATTCGATACTCAAATTACAGTGAATTTATAAAGGAAAATTTAAAGGCTGTAGACAAAACCTTGTCTTAGACATTTTATAACTACTTGTTTTTAAAAATGAAAAAAGCAAAAACCTTAAAACAAAAATGTACGGATTCTAGGTACACATAAGCGCACACAGACATAGCACCTAAAGCCTATTTACTGACCGCCCTCTGTTCCTTCCATTACTGTAGCTATTGCATACAGTCGGTTGGTTGCTCAAACATTTACTTCAGCATAGCTTCGTTGTTACTCGCTATACTTCGTAAAGTTTCGAGCTGAGGTCCATTCTTTTATAACTCAATGTTTTCAACTGATTTTGAAGGAAGCTTAAAAAGTCTTATAAAATAAGGCTAGACAAAACCTTGTCTTGGGACTATCAAAAAAGTCAATCTTTTAGGCTTTTTTTAACTTGAATCTTAAAGAAGAAATTATAAAAAAATACAGATAACTAATTAATAAATATTTAATTAATTTTTCAAATAAAGAAAAAGAATAGAGCGATATATCGAACTCCTTTCAGTCGTTCTCATATCTTCTTATAGAAAAATAGTTGTTCAACCTATAACAGCTTCTTATTCATTTCCTTAACAGTCAATGAATAACAACCTTTAACAGTCAGATAATCAATCTTTAATCTGTATCCGTACCTTAACAGGCACGTATCCATATCAAACATTGAACTGACTGCCTACTAATCTGTTTTGTATGCTGTTTATTTTTCAATACTAATCAAATAGAATGAAGCTACAACTTTACATATAACTGTTTAATATGAAAAAGATAGTTTTAACTTTACTGTTGGCTTGTACTGGTACTATGGCTCAAGCTATTGAAGTGGATCATAATTACAAATTTAGTCTTTGTGCTGTAGCGGAGGATATAGCCAAAAGTTCTGTCGAAATACAAAAATATGAAGACATAGGAAAAGAAGAATTTAAGGTAGGTTATTTCAATACTTTAGAAACACAGTTAAACAAGCATTCCTTTTATAAAAACTATTATAAGCAACTAATTAATGCAGTTGTAGATGAGTTCTGGAACGTAAGAGATGAACAGTTAGCAAGTGATGTAGCTTTCCTTACGTGTATGACACTTGTAGAGGGAACTGATTTTAAAGACTACAAATACGAATAGCCTATGCAGAATAGGTATTCTTATTCCTAAAAGTTATAAGGATTGACAGTATAATAAAAATATGTTATATATGTATCTGTTTTCTATAACTAAAAATTATAAGCAAACAGAAAAACAATAAGAATAAAAACAACTTCAAATAAAAAGAGATACAACCATGTATTCAGTATTCATCATCACCAATAAAAGAAATTCGTATTAGCAACATATCAAGACTTCAGTCCTGAGCTATCAGATCAAACAAAGCTACAGCTTATTCTAAATGGACCTACTGTTCCTGTAACTGTATTTGAACAGTACTTCAAAGCTCCTGAAGACTTTGAAATTAAAACTTTTAAAAGCGGTATCGACAATGCTTTAGAAGCAAGCCTAGAAGTCAACAACATTAATCTGGTACAAGCCAATAAGAAAGCAACAGCAGATGCACGTGTACCTGTATTACCAAAAACAAGAAAGCCACGTACTAAGAAGACAACAAATGAAGATCAAGGGCTGTAAGCGTCAAGCCTTCCTAGATCAAGCTATACTGAATGGCGGTCAACCAATCTTCTACCTAATCAAATGCTGGAATAAGGAAGTGAACCGTACCGGGTTTGTCGGAGACTCAATATTCTGAGAGACTATTCCGATGAAAAAACCAACCTATACCCCCGAAATTAGAGAAAGAGCGGTTCAATTACTAATTGAATCTGAAAAAGATTATCCTTCTACTTGGGCTGCAATCACAGCAATTGCGCCTAAGATTGGTTGTACTCCTGAAACACTTCGTGCCTGGCATCAAAAGCATTTAGATCAGCAAAATCCTATTAAAGTACAACAGATATCTGATCAAGAAAAAATGAAGCAAATGGAACGTGAAATTAAAGAATTAAAGCGTGCCAATGAAATTCTACGTAAAGCAGCCGCTTTTTTCGCCCAGGCGGAGCTCGACCGCCCACACAAATAATGGTGGATTTCATCCATAACAATAAAGACTTATATGGTGTTGATGCGATTTGTAGGATTTTACCGATCGCAGCTTCAACTTATTACCGAACTTTAGATCTCGCTGACAATCCAGAACATCGAGCGAAACGAGATCTACATTATAAGCATCATGCTGAACAAATTAAACGAATTTGGAAGGAAAGTTCAGGTCGATATGGTGTACGTAAAGTTTGGCAACAATTGAAACGTGAGGGTTATGTTATTGCACGTTGTACAGTTGCTCGATTGATGCAGAAGCTAGATATACAAGGTGTTTGGCGTGGTAAGAACAAACAAACTACCCGCAACCGAGATGATCAAAAACGAGCAGATGATTTAGTGAAACGTAATTTTAGTGCTGATCGACCTGACCAATTATGGGTCAGTGACTTTACGTATATTCAAACTCATTCAGGCTGGGTCTATACCGCCTTTATTATTGATGTGTTCTCACGAGCAATTGTTGGATGGAAAGTATCTACACGGATGAATACAGATATGGTGCTCGATGCACTTGAGCAAGCATTGCACGATCGAGGCATGCCAAAGAATGTGATTCATCATTCCGACAGGGGTGTGCAATATCTTTCGATTCGCTATACCAATCGTTTAGAAGCAGCAAATTTACGAGCATCAGTCGATACAACTGGTGATTCATACGATAATGCTTTGGCTGAAACGGTGAATGGCTTATACAAAACAGAGGTGATTGAATATTTAAAAGCAGATTGGCAAGGTTTAGCAGATGTACAACTTGCGACACTAAACTGGGTAGATTGGTTCAATAAAAAGCGTGTACACAGTGCACTAGGTTATGTGTCGCCTTTTGAGTTTGAAGCAATGTACTATGATAAGATTAACCCGTTAGGTCAGGTGGCTTAACTTAAATAAAAAAGTCTCCGACAAAACCGGTACGGTTCATGATTTTCATAGTGGTTTCCTTTGGTTTGGATTTGCATTAATCGGTTATCCCAAAACACCGCCGAAGGCGGCACTAACTATTCTTCCTCTTGGTTTGACCTCTACGTTGACATAAGTAAAGGTCTGCTCAAAGGAACATCATTTGATGATTCACATCAACCATTCATCGTAATTTCATTGTCTTCGATTAAGCTCATCCCCTATCATTTGATTATGTTACATATTCAATTGTTGGGGAGTGAATTGTATGGTTGGACAACGTGGAGGTAGTCGAGATGGTGCAGGTAGAAAGCCTCTATATGATGAACCTACTAAGGTCATTCGTGTGCCTGAGTCTAGAATTCTTGAAATAAAGAATTACCTAACAGGATCAAATAAAGCCAAGTTCAATGATGTAGCATCTATAACCCTAGTGAATCCAAGCTCTGTAATGAGTATTCCTTTGGCTTCAGAAAAGGTTGCTGCTGGCTTCCCTTCTCCTGCCCAGGATTATGTCGACAAAACATTAGACATGAATGAACACCTCATCAAAAATGAAGCAGCAACATTCGTTGTGAGAGTCGCTTCACTTTCCATGAGGGATGCAGGTATTGAGATTGATGACGAACTGATTGTAGACCGTAGCATTGAAGCCAAGCATGAAGACATCGTGATTGCACTGATCGACAATGAGTTCACTGTAAAACGCCTCATGATCGAAGGTGATGATAATCGTTGGCTTAAAGCAGAGAACCCTGAGTATTCCGACATTCATCTGCAAGATGGGCAGGAAATGCTAATTTGGGGTGTAGTGACTTTTGTCATCAAGCCATTCAGAAAGCGTTAGTAGCGTTCATCATTCTTCTTGGTTTCTTAACATGGAATGTAAAAACAAG
The DNA here is from genome assembly GCF_020982655.1 of Acinetobacter sp. PW68. Lineage (NCBI taxonomy): Bacteria > Pseudomonadati > Pseudomonadota > Gammaproteobacteria > Moraxellales > Moraxellaceae > Acinetobacter > Acinetobacter sp. PW68. The sequence goes on from NZ_JAHZSX010000004.1 coordinate 13,175, forward strand.
ATCTACGCTTTAGTAGACATCAATAACTGCTATGTCAGTTGTGAACGCATCTTTAACCCAAGCTTGAACAATAAGCCTGTCATTGTGCTATCCAACAATGATGGCTGTGCTGTAGCACGTTCCCAAGAAGCCAAAGACTTGGGCATCAAGATGGGTGTTCCTCTCTTTCAGATCAAGGACATCGTAGAGCAGCATCAGGTGCAGGTGCTATCGAGCAACTATGCATTGTATGCAGAGATGTCTCGCAGATTCATGAAAATCCTGTCCGATTTTGTATCTCCCAAAGAGCAGGAGATTTACTCAATTGATGAGTGCTTTCTGGATCTGACAGCTCATTCAGAGAATTACGACTTGACTGAATATGCCCATCAAATTCGTCAGCGTGTGTTTTCTTGGCTTGGTTTACCTGTATGTATTGGCATTGGCCGCTCAAAGACTGAAGCGAAACTAGCGAACCATATTGCCAAGAAGAACGCTTACTTCAATGGTGTTTGCAACTTGGTTTCAATGGATCCATGCTCTGCTGAAACTCTGCATCAAGCCATAGATGTTGGTGAAATCTGGGGCATGGTGAAAGCATTCCAAGAAGCTCAACAGCCTGGGGATTCATTCAGTTATGGATTTTGTCTTGACTTCCCCTGTGATGATCAGGGACCAATTTTCTGTAGTGATGCACAGAACCTTATTGGAACTCCATGGAATTGCTTGCATTGAACTGGAACATACGCCACCAGCCAAGAAGCAAATTATTGCGAGTCGCTCTTTTGGTCAACGCATCTACCATATTGATGATCTCAAGGAGGCTATGTCGCTATATGTCATGGATGCGATTAGCAGACTGAGAGATGATAATCTGTTGTGTGGTTGTTTGATTGGTTTCGTACAATCAAACCCATTTGATAGCTCAAAGCCCTTCTACAACAAGTCTTTATCCTTGGCTTTACCAGAACCTACCGACAACCTGTTGGTGCTTTCTAAACTCGCCACATCGATGATTGATGGCCTGTATGCAAAGGATATAGCATTCAAGAAATGTGGCGTGATTCTGACGTGTCTCGAACCAAAGGCAAGCCATGTATATGACATGTTTACCGACATGAAGCACATCGAAGTCAGTGATGCTTTGATGGATTCCTTGAAGCGATTCATCTTAAGTATGGCAAAACCAAGATTGCCTTGGGCGCAAGTTTAATGCCGAACAGAACATGGGAATATGTCACGAAATCGGCTAACACAGAACTACTTTAAATGGGATCAACTGCTTTGTGTGAAGTAAATGTCCTGCCTATAAATTGATTTCGTTTTGGTTTCAAAATAGTTGAATATTAATTGTAAAATAGTTGAAATTCACAACTACTTAACTGAAGTGCAAAATCAACAACTACTTGAACATCCACTCTCATCCAAGTTGGACACTTTAATAATCCTGTTGATAAATCATAAAAGCCCAACGCTTGTGTGTTGGGCTTTATCAAATCAATTGCAAGAGCTTATCCCTAAAACTGTCGTATGACAGCCCTAGTGATCATACCAGTCCCTATAGCAACGAGAGGTTTTTTGCTATTTTTTTAATTTTGACTTTTTGAGGTTTAGGCTCTTTATAATAGAACAGGAAGCCTGGCTCAAAGCTGTAGCTTGGGATAGCTGCTTCACATTCATCTGTGGGTAGTTCCTCTACATCGTAGATTTCAGACATATTGTGATTTTTCTGCATATATGCAGCAGCTTGTTTGTAAGTTAGTTTCTTTTTAGAAACTAATAATTCGTCTTTCCAGTCCCCAAGCATGCCTTGAGAATTAAAGACATAACAGATTTCGCCCGGTGCTCTAAATTTTGGATTTTGGGCGTTTGCTGTTGTATTAAGACCAATTAGACCTAACCCCAGAATCACCGTAACATATTTCATTAACTTCTTCATTTTAAATTAAATAATTATTAACATTTATATTTAATATATATCTAGAACATGGTATAAGTCAAAAAGTATATGTTTTAATAAACAAAAATTAAAAAGCCCGCTCTGATGTTTGTCAAGCGTGCTTTAGATTTGGCGGTACGCAGTCATAAGATGTTACAGCATCGAATAACGAAGATCATAAGGTTTGATGTTAGCGGCAGTGTAAAAATGACCCCTTGGTTAATATAGCGGTCATTTTGGACTGCTCAACATGTTAACTTTGGAGCAATTGCAGAAACTGCTGCCCAATTCGATGGATAATCTTTTTCAGATTCAATCACAAGTTGAACCGCTCTTTCTCTGATTTCGGGGGTATAGTTTAGTTTTTTCATCGGAATAGTCTCTCAGAATATTGACTCTCCGACAAACCAGGTAAGGTTCAAAGGATACAAACCGAATACGCTCAAAAGCTTCCTAGTGATACTTTTGAGGCCTTTGGAGCTGCACTTGCTGATATGCTTTTACAAGAAAATTTTTTCAAGAAAGTTTATCCGATACTCTTAGAGAATGGCTTTCAACCACCAAAAAAACAGCTCTTTAAGGGCTGTTTTTTTATCTGTTTTGATCTCTTCGATCCTAGCCACAATAATGGATGCTAAGAAGAGAAAGGGGATGTATCCTAACTATTCAACTGAGCTAATCAAACTTGTGAAACATTGTTTAAATATTAGGCGTGGAACATGAAAAATCAACAAAAAAGCCCAACTGAGCACAGTTGGGCTTTTTACTATACGATAAGACTATGATTTATATGAAATAAAAATTTGCATTACATATAAGGTGTATTATGTTAATTTTAGAAATTATTAAATTAATAGAATCACTTGTATCCAGCTCAAAGATAGTAAAGGGAAAGTATGCTGAAAGAATTAAAATTATTTGATCATGTTTTTTTGAATAAAAATAATATCCGTTTAATTCCCTTATCTTTTGAACATGAAAGTGGGCTTATGGAAGCATGTAAAGATGGTCAACTGTGGAAATTAAGAGTTACATCAACACCGCATTATTCTGAGGTTCATCACTATATTGAAACAGCTCTAATACAAAAAAACAGGAAGGTACACGTTATCCATTTGTTGTCATCGAAGAAAAGCTCTGGGAAAATTCTAGGTACAACTAGTTATCATGATGTTCTTTTGAACGTGAAACGCTTAGAAATAGGTTATACCTGGTATGCAAAATCAGTGCAGCGTACGCATGTTAATACGACATGTAAGTTGCTATTACTACAATTTGCTTTTGAACAGTTAAACACTGAGACGGTTGGACTTCGCACTGATATTTTTAATATTAAAAGTCAGCGAGCAATTGAAAGATTGGGTGCAAAAAAGGATGGGATAATTAGAGGGCATGCTTTACGTAAAGATGGTACAACTCGAGATACCGTAATGTACAGTATTATTAAAAGTGAATGGACTAACATAAAAGCACATCTAATTGATTTATTAGATAATTATTAACTACAAGATTTTATTACAATAATACATGAGGATTATGATTTAACATAAAATCTCTTATATGAAAGACTCTAAATAGGAGTTTTTTATTGAATAACTATCTAAAAAACAGGAATTGCAAAGTCAATCCTAATGATGTACTCTAATTGATATACAATTAGATAAAGGTTATTGAAATGCTAATGCTCAGATTACCAGTAGAATTAGAAAAGCGATTAGATGAAGTAGCAGAAAAAACTCAGCGAACTAAATCATTTTTAGCTAGAGAAGCAATTTTATTGAGTCTGGATACGTTAGAAAAAATATAACCATCAAAACAATGAGATAAATGATATGAACATTAATTTATATGAAATTTTAGTTAGAAATTTTCTACACCTGTTAATTTAGAGACTGAGTCAAGAAAGTCAAAATTTTGCATATTTAGTGAAGATGGAAAATTATTTGTTCATAACAATAAAGATAATATTCGACCGATAAGTTTCGATGAAGTTGATAATTTTTATAAAATTTTTAGGGAAACTGGGAGTCATTCCCCATCAACTTATACAGATGTAACATTCAATTCATCATATATTCTTGCAGCAGTATCCTATTTAAAGGAAAAAGGCTTTCTTTAAATACTAAATATAAAAAAAGCCCGACATCCTGTCGGGCTTTTTCGTATTGGGTGTTTAGGTATAACTCCTGTCGTACCTCACGTCCTGGTGTTGCACTTATCATTATTGTTTTATGTGTTGGAACATCCTGTTCTCTATGTCCCCATCATATGAAAAATCCCTGCGGTGACATAGACGCAATGCTCCTAATTCATGTCAGCCTGAGCTTACAACATTGCTCAAAACTTACCCCAAGGTTTATCCGCAGAAATTGCGAATAATTTGCGAAGTTCAGGTATTGAGTTATCAGGGAAAATCGCAAAATCGACTACTTTTTAAACGAAATTATTGGCAAAAACTATAAAAACTGCTCATAAAAAGCCAACTTGTTTCAAAATCGGCTTTTTTGCATTTTTGCATTCATCTTAGTTTGTTAAGTTTTTGATATTTATATTTTGGAGTTACAAAAGCTGTTATTCCCAAGTAGAAATGTCCTACCTACTAACCAAATAGAAATGTCCTATATGGACATTTCCAAGTCAAGCACAGGATTTAGATTTCGTTGTTGAATTGCTGTTTTCTGTGCACGTCTTCTTGGCATAGATTGAGAACGATTGCGTTTGTTTTGCTGTTCTAATTCTTCATGCTGTTGCTGGATATGAAACAAGACTGAACCCAAACGTTTATTCTCGACGATCTCTCGCTGGTTGAGCTGACTTAATTTATCAAAGATGCTGTAATTGATCTTTCTACCTTGATGCATGATAGCTACAGTACCATCGGGGTATTCCAGGAACTCAAGATACTTACCGATCAACCTTTGATTTTCTTCGGTCTTTTCCAGGAGATATACGCATTTATCATAAGTAATCGTCAGACTATTCGTGACTCTGCGGGGTTCACGCCAAGTAAAAATATCATCTAACTCTTCGGCTGTTTCCATGATAGTACGATGTAGATTCTTAGGATTAAAAGCCATCTTGGCGAACTTCTGATTGAACTGCTCAATGAAGCAGGGTAGCCAGGCATTCGCTTGCTCAATCGAACAGATGCCTTCCAGGCGCATCTCCTTGATCAGACGGTCCTGAAGCGTTCTATTGATACGTTCTACACGGTACCTTTTACTGTGGTGAATTAGCGAAGATAATCATCGATATTCAGGGTGCTGAGTACGCGCCCAAACTGGAAGTAATCTTGGATGATTTTTTAATTCTTTTAGCATGGCATCCCGTAAAATTTCATTCATTCGTGTTTGATAACCTTTTCCCTGTGCTTTGAACCAAGCAAGCACATCAGCATCTAACCGAATTGAAGTTTGTTGCTTTACTGGACGATAGAATTGATTGTGGCGTACAGCATTACTCCAGTCGGTAATTTCAGGCATATCTGAGAGATCTAGCTGATCGTCAGGAATCGTTCCCTTAGCAAGCAAGCGTTGAATTTCAGCATCTTGCTTGTCGCTGAATTTTTCATTCAGTTCTTTGCGTGAGTATTTAACCATGCTCATATCTATCTCGCTCCGCCTTGGTGACTTGTCTTGCACTAATGATTCGTATGATTTCACAGTCATCTTCATCAAAGATGGTGTGAGCTACTAACAGCATTAGTACGCCTTTTACTTTCCCAATGGTCTGCCAACGTTCTTCACCATCGGTATGTCTGTCCTGAATTGAGATCCTTAATGGATCTTCAAAAACAAGGCTTGCCGTTTCGAAAGAGACATCGTGTTTTTTCTGATTCTTTCGATTCTTTGCCTCATCCCATTCGAAATACTGTTTCATAAAAAACATTCAAATTTGTATATACAATAATGTATCATAAAATTGTATCACTCAAGTTGAGAAGCGTAATTTTTAGTCAAATTTATTGGCAAAATATTACAGAATCGCACTTAAAAAAGCCGACTTGTTTCAAAATCGGCTTTTTGGGCATTTTTGGATTTTTCTTGTTTTATTAAGTGGTTGATATTTAAATTAATATACAAGTGTATTGCGTATAACCACCATTATGTTAAATAATTAAGGATAAAAGCTTTATTACTAAATAGAACAGTTGCTTAAAGCAGTATAGAGTTAAGTTTGCATTTTAATATCAAGTTGTCTTTCAGCACCGATAATCACCATACGAATCCCATTTTCAAAAATGTCATCCGCATTCATATTTTGTAAGGTATTCACTCCTTGGAGCATGAGTGGATATATAGTTGGATCGGCTTCGAATGGTGGGTCTGATCTTATTTCTTCTTGCTGCTCCTCAAGGACCCACCCAACAATAAACCTTCCTAATGTCATAAGTAATGCAACTGCTTCAACAGGAGAAAACCCAGCATGAGATAACAGCGCAACTTGGGCCTCAATCGTGTTGAAATGTCCTTGACTGGGGCTAGTTCTTGCATGTAGACGAGCACCATCACGGTAAGCTAGTAGTGCTCGACGAAAGCTTACAGAATTAGCGAGCAACCAATCTTGCCATGTCATCCCATCGATGGGTAAAGAAACTAAATGGTGTTCATTTATAATGGTTTCCGCCATTGCTTCCATTAACAAGGATTTATTCTTGAAATGCCAATATAGAGTTGGAGATTTAATACCCAATCGTTGAGCTAGCTTGCGTGTGGTTATTGAATCTATGCCTTCTTCATTCAACATATCCAATGCGGTACGCAGGACTATTTCACGTGTCAGACGTTGAGGTGCAATATCTTTTTTACTCATAAATCTATCACTGATAGGGAGTGTGTGAGAGAATATTAATTCTATCATTGCTAGAGAAGGCATTTGTGAAGAAATCATTGAGCGTGATTTTAATCACTATATTTCTGGATGCTGTTGGGATTGGTTTAATTATGCCGATCTTGCCTGAATTATTACGGTCATTGGCTGGAGCTGAAGCAGGCGGTGTTCACTATGGTGCTTTATTAGCTGTGTATGCTCTGATGCAGTTCATTTTTGCACCTATCCTTGGAGCGTTGAGTGACCGATTTGGACGTCGACCTGTATTAATTATTTCAATTGCTGGTGCAACGGCTGATTATCTCCTAATGGCTGCTGCTCCTTCTCTATTGTGGCTATATATTGGTCGTATTTTTGCGGGAATTACAGGTGCCAACATGGCTGTTGCAACAGCTTATGTTTCAGATATTACTCCAGCCCATGAGCGTGCAAAAAGGTTTGGTCTCCTTGGAGCTGTCTTTGGTATTGGGTTTATAGCGGGTCCGGTAATAGGTGGAGTTTTGGGTGAATGGAACTTACATGCACCGTTCTTTGCTGCTGCTTTTATGAATGGGATTCTTTTAATAATGACAGCAGTCTTATTAAAAGAATCAAAACACAGCAATAAAATGACTGAGAAGGTTCAGGAGCAATCAATATTAAAGAAATTATCCTATTTGATCACTCAACCTAATATGGCTCCATTGCTTGGTATCTTTTTAATTATCACATTGGTTTCACAAGTCCCCGCAACTTTATGGGTTATCTATGGGCAGGATCGTTATGGCTGGAGTATATTTATTGCAGGTGTTTCCCTTGCTAGTTATGGAATATGCCATTCTATTGCACAGGCTTTTGCTATCGCCCCTATGGTAAAGAGGTTTGGAGAGAAAAATACGTTGTTATGTGGAATAGCTTGCGATGCAATTGGTTTACTTCTTTTATCTATTGCTGTTGAAGAATGGGTGCCTTTTGCGTTGTTACCATTGTTTGCCCTTGGTGGAGTAGCCGTTCCTGCTTTGCAAGCAATGATGTCCAGAGGTATTAGTGATGAAAGACAAGGTGAATTACAAGGGCTATTAAGCAGTTTTAATAGTCTGGGGGCTATAATTGGTCCTGTATTAGTTACTAGCCTCTATTTTATGACTCAGGCATCAGCTCCTGGAATGGTATGGGCATTAGCTGCAATACTTTATGTAATCACCCTACCCTTATTGCTTAAGTATCGCCTGAATAAATATTCTGGAGTTCCATAAAATATTTAATTTATTGGTTTAAAAACTAATGGATTCTATAGTTTATCTAAAATTAACATAATACACGTTATACGAATTCCCAAGGCATGGCTTTTAGTCATGCTTTTTTTATCAAAAGACTATACCTGAATGATAGCGAGCCAAATCGCATACAATATCTATCATTAGACTTAATGCAATAATTAAATGATAGTATTATCATTAATCTAATAGAATTAAGATTAAATGATAGAAATGAATACACGTATTTATCTACGAGCTTCAACTAAAGATCAAGATGCAGAAAGGGCTTTGCAGATTCTTCAGGATCTAAACCAAAACTTGAATTTGGGTGAAACCATTGTGTACGTGGAAAACTATAGTGGTACGAAGTTAGACCGACCTGAATTGAATAAGCTACTGTCAGAAGCAAATCAAGGTGACACATTGTTAGTTGAAAGTATTGACCGCTTATCACGCCTAACCCAACGAGATTTTCAAGAGCTGAAGCGCAGGATCCAGGAGAAGGGACTTCGTTTAGTCGTAGCAGATCTTCCTACTACCTACCAAATGATTCAAACCAGTGACAGCATTACTCATTCAATCTTGGAACTCATCAACAATATGTTGATTGATCTTCTGGCAACAATGGCCCGCCTAGACAATGAGAAACGTATAGAACGTATTAAGCAGGGCCTGGCACGTTCGGGTTACAAACCAACAGGCAAGAAGGCAAATGAGGCTAAACATAAACGAATAAAAGAATTGCTAGTAGTTGGCAATATGACTAAGGAAGAAATTGCCAAAGCAGTGAATTGTGGAGTTGCAACTGTCTATCGAGTTGCTAAAGTTATCTAAAAGAGGCTTATCTCAACGCGCCCCCAATGGGGCACCGCTGCATTCAGGTTACTTCACATAAGAAATTTTATGTTAAATGATTGTTAGAAATGCCCCTTGATCGAGGCATTTTCTATAAAGAATACTAAAAACTAATTAAAGCCAACCAAGTTTCAAAACAAGGCAGTTCTCAGCAATCATATTTTTAAATTATATAACTCCCAACTGAGCTTTTGCTCCAACGATAAGGCTTTCATTTTGAGTTTCTAAGGCAAATAAACCATACATCAAAGGAGAGGCCGCTGCTCTTTCTAAAGTCTGTTCATATAGTTTATTCCAAACTTTACCCCCTAGTTTTTCATACTCGATGATTAGAGTTTTGAGGCTTTCTTCTCCAAACAAAGTTACATGCCCAGCAAAATCAATCGCTGGGTCATCTATATGGGCTGTTGACCAATCAATAACGCCTGAAACAGCTCCATCCTTTGAAGCTAGTACATGCCCAGCATATAAATCGCCATGTATAAATTGGGTGAAATCTGCCCATAGAACATCATTATCCAACCATTTTCTGTAGCGGGTTTCCAATTGCTCACTTATACCAATTTCAGATTTTACTAACTGCAAATTGTTTGCTATTTCAGGTCTTAAATCTGAAGGTTTCATAATTTTCAAATCATTTTCCCGAACTTCTTTTTCAGGAATACTATGGATTTCAAATAAGGTTTTTGCCAAAGATGTTATGTATTTCGGGCTATCTTTGTCCATATTCCAAATTATTTCATAGGTTTCAGCATCCAAATTTAAAACAGGATTATCTTTAAGTATGGGATAAGCCACTAATTCTGTAGATGAAATTCTCCAATCAGGAACCTCTACAGAAAGATGTTTTTTTACCAATTCTAAAATGCGTTTTTCTTTCTTGATTTGTTCCCTCATGCCATCACGACGAGGAATACGCAGCAACCATTGTTGCCCCTTTGTATCAAGAGCAAAAACGACCTTAAAATCAATGCCCATTTCATTGAAATTCATTTTGTCCGTAAGCAACAAGCCGTGTGCTTCAGCAAGTGATTGAATATCTTGAATTGTCATTTTTAATTTCCTTTAAAGAGTTCAATAATTAATGTTCGGATTAGATTGGCTATCATTAACAATCTCTCTCAAAAGTCTTGATGATTTTGTGGTCTTTGATCTCGTAGATAATGTCAGCAATATTATCGACCAATTGCTTGTCATGAGATACGAAGATAATAGTTCCTGCATAGGACTTCATCATTGTTTCTAATGCGGCAATACTTTTTAGGTCAAGATAGTTTCCTGGTTCATCCATAAGCAAAATATTATATTTTCCTAAAAGCATTTTGGATAAAAGCAGTTTGATGATTTCACCTCCCGATAAGTCGGATAAGTTTTTTTGAATATCATTCGCTCCGATCCCCATTGAAGCCAATACTGCACGAATTTCCGCAACTGTGTACTCGCACTCTTCCTGCATAAAGGAGAGCACAGATTTATGCGTGTTAAATTTATATCCTGTTTGTGTAAAGTAGCCAATTTCAGCTTTTGGAGATATGGTTAATCCATCAGCACGTTCTGATATCATTTTTAACAAGGACGTTTTCCCTGTTCCATTCGATCCAGTTATAGCGACTTTAGCGCCAAGCGGTATTATAAAGTTAGCGTCATCAAAGATAGTACGGCTACCAAATTTTAAGCTCAGACCATCTGCCGTAATCGGGAACTTATTGTGCAGTTCTAGGGCTGAACTTTGACGAAAACGAATAGAACGCAAATGCTCTGGTGCTTGAATATCTTCTAATGCAGCCAAACGCTTTTCCATACTCTTAGCTGCCTGATACAGTTTTCTTTGCTTGGTGCCAGTCATTTTTGCATGCCCAAGTCGTCCAGCACTTTCGGTAGAGTTTTTGGATTTTTCTCCTTTTTTCTTATTGTCTAATCGATTAGCTTGCTGGCGTTTTTCTTGCACAGCAGATTCTAATCGCTCCCGTTCCTTCATCATCAGCTCATATTCTACGGCTTGGTGTTGTCGCTCTTCTTCTTTTTGACGCAAGTAATCCGAGTAACCACCCCAATATTCCGTAATTTTACCGTCTTTTAACTCCCATATCTTGTCTACAACCATATCAAGAAAATATCGGTCATGACTGATAACAAGTAATGCTCCATCAAATGCTTTAAGTTGACCAATAAGTAGATCTATTCCATTGAGATCAAGGTGGCTGGTTGGTTCATCCGCTAGAATGCCATGTACTTGTTGGGAAAATGCGGCAGCAATTTTTGCACGAGTTTCCTCTCCGCCACTCATTGTGTCGTTTTGTACATTGGAAACACCAAGGCGAGATAACATTGCCCGGTCTTCGACCGTTTCTATTTCGATTCCGCCCAGTTGGCTGATATGTGCAAAATCACCAAAACGCTGTAATGTCGCTTCGGCTAAAACAATTTCGCCATTAAGTACTTTGAGTAAACTACTCTTTCCTGCTCCGTTATCACCCACAAGACCAATACGGTCATAAGAGTGAATTTCCAATTCATCAATATCCAAAACATCACGCCCAGCATAATCCAAGCGTATGTTTCTCGCTTTAATAATTAAACTCATTTTTATTTACTCCTGTTTAGCTCTTGAAATTTTTTATGCAGCAAACAGGATTTAGGTGAAAACAAAAGCTAGCATCACAGTGTCCTCCCAAAAAAAAAGCTATTCATCCACAGGGTGGACAAATAGCTAGTCAATTAAGTTATAACTGGAAACTATGCACTAAAAGCATACTTATAAATTAAGCATACTTTTACTTTATATATCCGCATATATTCTTAAAGACACAACAAAAGCCCACCATTATAAAATAGTGTCACTATGCAAATAGTTGTGTCTTAACGAATGCGGATAGAATGCATAAACTTACCTAAAAAATAAAATTCAGTTTTATGATAACTTTACTGTTAAAAGAAGTCTAGACAACCTTGTTTTATGCTTGGATATAAGGCTTATTTTAAAATAATAGTAGTGAAGATTTTCTAAAATTAACATAATACACCTTATACGAAATAAAAATGGGAGCCTTAAGCTCCCATTTTTTAAGTAATTTTTTCAAATAAGGCTTGGGTGAGCATCTAAAATTCGAATCAATGTAGCTGCTGGTCCAGTTGGATAGCGTCGTCCCTGTTCCCAATTTTGCAGGGTACGGGGGCTAATATGTAGACGTGCAGCAAATTCATTTTGGCTCAAGCCAGTTTTTTCACGTACTTCTTTAATATCAGGCAATTCGAGTTCTGTAACTCGGCTTGCTTTAACTTCTTTACGTTTGATAGCTCCAGCTTCTTTGATTGAAGCAACCAAGTCATCAAATAAGTTGTTATCCATGAAATTGCTCCTTCACGAGTTGGTGCAGAATGGCGGTTTCCTTATCTGTTAAATTATCTTTTACTGATTTTGGATAAGCCACTAAGAAAAAGATCTGATCATCCTCGGTGACCCAATAATAAATCACCCGTATCCCACCACTTTTCCCTTTGTTACCTTGAGCACAACGTACTTTGCGAATACCACCGCCATTCTTGATTAGGTCACCTCTATCAGGCTGTACCAAAAGATCTTGCTGAAGTTGACGATATTCCTCATCAGATACAAGGTCTTTAATTTGCTTGGTAAAGATGCTGGTTTCAATAAATAACATGGACTCTTTATACGTCAATGGCGTATTTGAATTTTAGCAGTTTCCATAACAAAAAACGAGAGCTGGTAGATCTCTGTTATTCCCAAGTAGAAATGTCCTACCTACTAACCAAATAGAAATGTCCTATATGGACATTTCCAAGTCAAGCACAGGATTTAGATTTCGTTGTTGAATTGCTGTTTTCTGTGCACGTCTTCTTGGCATAGATTGAGAACGATTGCGTTTGTTTTGCTGTTCTAATTCTTCATGCTGTTGCTGGATATGAAACAAGACTGAACCCAAACGTTTATTCTCGACGATCTCTCGCTGGTTGAGCTGACTTAATTTATCAAAGATGCTGTAATTGATCTTTCTACCTTGATGCATGATAGCTACAGTACCATCGGGGTATTCCAGGAACTCAAGATACTTACCGATCAACCTTTGATTTTCTTCGGTCTTTTCCAGGAGATATACGCATTTATCATAAGTAATCGTCAGACTATTCGTGACTCTGCGGGGTTCACGCCAAGTAAAAATATCATCTAACTCTTCGGCTGTTTCCATGATAGGCCGATGTAGATTCTTAGGATTAAAAGCCATCTTGGCGAACTTCTGATTGAACTGCTCAATGAAGCAGGGTAGCCAGGCATTCGCTTGCTCAATCGAACAGATGCCTTCCAGGCGCATCTCCTTGATCAGACGGTCCTGAAGCGTTCTATTGGCCCGTTCTACACGGCCTTTGGCCTGTGGTGAATTAGCGAAGATAATATCGATATTCAGGGTGCTGAGTACGCGCCCAAACTGGGTAATCTTGGTGTCTTTCTTACTGCTTTGATTCACCCTGAAGACTGAATGTTTATCGCTGTAAAATGCCAACGGCTTACCATGCTGCTCAATATACAAACGTGTTGAAATCATATAGTCAAAGGCTGATTCTGATTCACAGAAGCGTAAATGCTGCAATTTTCCTGTGGCATCATCGATAAACACCAGCAGACAGCATTTAGGGGCTCGACCTTCAAACCAGTCATGGTGTGAGCCATCAATTTGAATCAGTTCACCATAACAGTCCCGGTTATAACGAGGCTGATACGGGCGTTTCAGATGCTTGGATCGAGGAATCCATAAATCGGCTGCAATCATCCAAGAACGTAGTGTTTCCACCGAAATGTCGAATCCATGAATGGTAGTGAGCTTTTCATGCGCTAAAGTGGGTCCGAAACCATGCAGTTGATCCGAAACAATATTGAGGCACTTGAGTCTGAGTTCTTCAGGAAGCCTGGAGTTGCTGATTTGACCACGACCGGCATGGGCTAATGCAACTGGGCCTTGAGCTTTGTATTTCTGCAGTAAGCGTCTGATCTGACGCTCTGAAATATGAAGTAACTGAGCAGCCTGGGACTGGGTTATGCGTTGATCACAGATTTCCTGCAAGACCGACAATCGTTTAAGTTCTTTATCCGACATAGACACCAACATATCAAACCGTCCGCTAAGGAAATTGCAAAAATGCATATTCTAAAAGCGGACATTTTTACTTTGGAGAAACCGGACATTTCTATTTTGGAGTTACAGATCTCGTTTCGCATAACAGCCATTATGTTAAATTGTAGTAAGAACTTTAATGCGATAGAGCAGAATGTATATGCAAAATAAGCTTGATAACATTATTCAAGAATTAAAAGAACTATCTGGGAATAGTCGTCTAAACATAGAACTACCTGATGATATTTTCATATCTGCTTATGAACGAAAAATAGGTTTTATTTTTCCAAAAGATTATAAAAAAGTTTTGAAAGAGATTAGCAATATCTTTTATGGAACAATTGAATTAGCGTCTCTTACAGATGAGAAAGAATGCTATCGAGGGCTATCTCAGATATTAAATGATGCTAGGGAGCAAGGTCTGCCAGAAGATTGGCTACCTATTTGTGAAGATAATGGTAGTTATTATTGCCTATCTCCTAATCATAAAATTAGATATTGGACAGCAGATGGATATAGCGATGAGCAGTGGGAAGATTTAGCAGATTGGATCAAGCAAGTTTGGATAGATGGAAATTAAGAATTTCTAAAATTAACATAATACACCTTATACGAAATTAAAAAATGGAGCCTAAAGCTCCATTTTTTAATAACTTTTTTTAAATTGCTAAGCGTAAATTCAGTGCTTTTACAACTTTAATCACAGTATCAAAACTAGGGTTAACATCACCAGAAAGTGCTTTATAAAGACTTTCTCGGCCTAAGCCTGTATCTCGTGATAATTGAGCCATTCCTTTAGCTTTTGCAATGTTACCTAAAGCCTTTGCAATGAATGCGGCATCGCCATTAGATTCTTCAATACATGCTTGTAAGTAAGCCTGCATATCATCCTCTGTTTTAAGATGCTCAGCACTGTCCCATTTGCGAAGTTTAATAGCCATTTATAGCTCCTCCTCTAAATCTTGTGCCAATTGCAGGGCAAGTTTTATATCTTTACTTTGCGTAGACTTATCTCCGCCTGCTAAAAGAATAACAACCCTTTGCCCTTGCTTGCAGTAATAAATCCGGCACTGTTGCAAAGTTAGCGATGAGGCAGCCTTTTGTCTTATTCAAAGGCCTTACATTTCAAAAACTCTGCTTACCAGGCGCATTTCGCCCAGGGGATCACCATAATAAAATGCTGAGGCCTGGCCTTTGCGTAGTGCACGCATCACCTCAATACCTTTGATGGTGGCGTAAGCCGTCTTCATGGATTTAAATCCCAGCGTGGCGCCGATTATCCGTTTCAGTTTGCCATGATCGCATTCAATCACGTTGTTCCGGTACTTAATCTGTCGGTGTTCAACGTCAGACGGGCACCGGCCTTCGCGTTTGAGCAGAGCAAGCGCGCGACCATAGGCGGGCGCTTTATCCGTGTTGATGAATCGCGGGATCTGCCACTTCTTCACGTTGTTGAGGATTTTACCCAGAAACCGGTATGCAGCTTTGCTGTTACGACGGGAGGAGAGATAAAAATCGACAGTGCGGCCCCGGCTGTCGACGGCCCGGTACAGATACGCCCAGCGGCCATTGACCTTCACGTAGGTTTCATCCATGTGCCACGGGCAAAGATCGGAAGGGTTACGCCAGTACCAGCGCAGCCGTTTTTCCATTTCAGGCGCATAACGCTGAACCCAGCGGTAAATCGTGGAGTGATCGACATTCACTCCGCGTTCAGCCAGCATCTCCTGCAGCTCACGGTAACTGATGCCGTATTTGCAGTACCAGCGTACGGCCCACAGAATGATGTCACGCTGAAAATGCCGGCCTTTGAATGGGTTCATGTGCAGCTCCATCAGCAAAAGGGGATGATAAGTTTATCACCACCGACTATTTGCAACAGTGCCGATTTTCCCGACTTCACCCGAGGGCAGTGGCGCACCCGCAAGCCGATCTTTGCGCTGAACGACGCCTATTGATCGACGCGATTTAGGCCAAGCGCACCGCAAAGGCGAAATTGGTAATCTTGTCGGTATCCTTGACGCCCGGCGCGCTTTCGACGCCGCTGGAGGTATCGACCAGCGGCGCTCCGGTGCGCGCAATCGCCTCGGCAACATTCGTCGGATTTAGCCCGCCTGCCAGCCCCCACGGCAAGGCACCGCGATATCCGGCCAGCAGCGACCAGTCGAACGCCAACCCCATGCCGCCGGGCAGCGCGCCTTTGGGGGTCTTGGCGTCGAACAAGATCAAGTCCGCCGCCCCGGCATAGGCTGCGGCGCGTGCGACATCGCTGGCGCTGGCGACGGGCAGCGCCTTCCACACCGGCTTGCCAAACCGCGCGCGCAACTGGGCCACGCGTTCGGGCGATTCCGAACCGTGCAGCTGCAGCGCGTTCAGCTTGGCTGCCACCAGTGCGTCGGCGATGACAGCATCATCCGCATCGACGAACAAACCGACCATGGCGATCTGGCCAGCTGCGCGCGATGTCAAAGCGCCCGCGACATTCGACGTAACCGCACGGGGCGACGCTGGATAGAACACCAACCCGGCATAGTCCGCCCGCGCCGCGATGGTCGCATCGAGCGCCTCGGGTGTGCTGATCCCGCAAATCTTGATTTTCGCGGGCATGCGGTCAGTCGGGGTTCTGGATCAGCCGCACCAGCGTGCAGTCGGGATCGATCAGGTAGCCGATCCTCAGGCCGCTCGCCTCCAGTTGCGGAGCTTTGAAGCGCGGCCAGCCGGTGCTTTTTTCCTCGGCTCCCGCCGCGTTCACCAATGCCACCATGGCATCGAGATCATCCAACCGCAGGCAACAGCCGAACGAGCTCGTAGCTGGGTCGAGGTCAGGATAGGGGAAGAATTCGAGCTGCAAACCGCCGCGCTGCAGGATCATCCAGCCGCGATCCTTCCAACTCGTCGCAAAGCCCAGCTTCGCATAAAACGCCTCTGTCACATCGAAATCGCGCGATGGCAGATTGGGGGTGACGTGGTCAGCCATGGCTCAGCGCAGCTTGTCGGCCATGCGGGCCGTATGAGTGATTGCGGCGCGGCTATCGGGGGCGGAATGGCTCATCACGATCATGCTGGCCTTGGGGAACGCCGCACCAAACGCGCGCGCTGACGCGGCGTAGTGCTCAGTGTCGGCATCACCGAGATTGCCGAGCGACTTGGCCTTGCTGTCCTTGATCAGGCAGCCACCAAAAGCGATGTCGGTGCCGTCGATCCCAACGGTGATATTGTCACTGGTGTGGCCGGGGCCGGGGTAAAATACCTTGAGCGGGCCAAAGTTGGGCGCGGTTGCTGGTTCGACCCAGCCATTGGCGGCGAAAGTCAGGCTGTGTTGCGCCGCAACCATCCCCTCTTGCGGGGCAAGCTGGTTCGACAACGCATTGGCATAAGTCGCAATCCCCGCCGCATGCAGCGCGTCCATACCGCCCATCTTGTCCTGATGCGCGTGAGTCACCACCGCCAGCGCGACCGGCAGGTTGATCTCCTGCTTGATCCAGTTGAGGATCTGGGCGGTCTGGTCATCGGTCCAGGCGGTATCGACCACCAGCACGCGGCCGCCATCCCTGACGATCAAACCGTTGGAAGCGACTGCCCCGAAACCCGGCATGTCGAGATAGGAAGTGTGCTGCCAGACATTCGGTGCGAGCTGGCGGAAAACCAGATCGCCAAACCGTTGGTCGCCAGTTTCCATTTGCTGGCCAATCGTCGGGCGGATTTCACCGGGCATGCACCCGCTCAGCATCAATGCAGCGGCTAATGCGGTGCTCAGCTTCGCGACCGGGTGCATAATATTGGGCAATTCCATCAAGTTTTCCTTTTATTCAGCATTAAAAACCCCGCAAATGCGAGGCCTAGTAAATAGATGATCTTAATTTGGTTCACTGTAGCAAAAATATGGGGCGAATTCAAACATGAGGTGCGACAGTTTCAAAAGCCATATGATAATCAACAAGCTGAGCAAATTTCTCTAATGGTGTAAGCCAATCTAACGCCTTTCTAGGACGAGTATTCAGTGACATGGCAACTTGATTTAAATAATGCTGATCTGCCTGATTTAAATCAATCCCTTTAGGTAAATATTGCCTAATTAAACCATTCATATTTTCGCATGTGCCTTTTTGCCAGGGTGAATGTGGGTCACAGAAATATACATCTATGCCTAAATCTTCTTCGAGTATTTTATGTTCTGACATCTCACGTCCACGGTCATAGGTCAACGTTTTACGCAGTTCTGCAGGTAAATATTTCAGAGCTTCAGTTAAAGCCTTGCGCACTGATTCTGCCTTTGCATCAGGTAATGTTGCCAAGATACAGAGCCGTGTATTTCGTTCAATAAGTGTTGCTATCGAACTTTTATTGTCTTTACCTTTAATTAAATCAGCTTCCCAATGACCCGGTATTTTTCTTTCTTGAACTTCGGCTGGGCGCTCATGAATAGTTTTAATATCCTGTAATATAGAATCTTTTTTAGGTTCACCGTTAGCTTTTCGCTTTTTATTTTCATGACGTAGACAGGATAATAAGTCTTTTTTCAACTCACCCTTTGGTAATGCTCGTATCGTTGAATAAATCGTTGTATGGCTTACATTCATTGTTTGATCCAAATCAGGAAATGTCTTTAAACGCTTTGCTATTTGCTGAGGAGACCATAAACAACGGATCGCTTCAACAATAAATTTCCAGAGGATTGAATCGATTTTGAGTTTTCTGTGACCACGTCTACGTCTAGCGAAGGTGTTATCAGAAGCATATCGAGCTTGATAAACGTCATTGATGCTATTTCTTTTAAGCTCACGATAGATCGTACTAGGATGTCTTTTAATGAGTTCAGCAAATTTTCTGGCTGAAAAGCCTTCTTTTCTTGACTCAAGCATTAATGCAGTACGATCTTCAAAGTTAAGATGATGGTATGACAATTTTATATACTCCATAAACCCTTTAAATTAATTAGGTGGTTTATGTCGCACTTCAAGTTTTACTCTGCCAACTTTAAATCAGTGGCTCCACTAACACTCTTCACTTATTTATTTAAAATTTAGCGACGTTAAAAGACAATTAAGTATTTTTAGATAATGCTTAGAATCAATTCAATTCATCAAGTTTTAAAAAATAATTCCTTTTGTCAGGTCTATCATTTTTTAAATGCTTTAAAAATATTTTAGCAGTTTCCTCCGAGGCATCCTCTCTTAGGCAACGTTCAACAAAGGATATATCTACAAATTCATCAGCTAACCCAGCACGGCCAAGATCTAAAAAGTAAATTTCATTGAATTTATCTATAAAAATATTACTATCCGTGATATCGCCATGAGAAAAAACCAATCTTTCTTCAACACGAGTCTCAGTTAACTCATTCCATAGACTTAGGTAAGTTCTATGGTCTCCCCATAATTCAGCGTCAAAATCATCTTGATCTATATCGTCAAGGAGTTGGTTATCAATAAAAAATTTTGACTCTTTTAACCGATGATCAATGTTTGAAATAAATGGACAATCAATAATAGCAACTGAATTTAACAGATTGAGTGCCTCCTTATAGATAGCAAGCAATTCTTGGTCTGTTAAAAAAAGCGCTGAAATTGGTTTTGCATTGATCGCTTTAGTGATCATTAATTCAAACTGCTCATCCTGAAAAGTCATGATGAGTTCAGGCACCTTTAATTTCTCAGAGAGCCAACTCAACATTTTCGCTTCGCGAGAGACACTGTATGTGGTCTCTGTATATAAAGTGCTAGATCGCTTAAGAAAAAAAGTTTCATTATTTCGATTAAAAGAATAAACATCCGATGGCGACTGACCAATTTTATTTGGCTCTAAAACGCTGTTTCCAATAAATTGTTGAATAATATTGGGCAATTCCATCAAGTTTTCCTTTTATTCAGCATTAAAAACCCCGCAAATGCGAGAGAGGTGGTCCCACTTGTTTGAACAACTAAAAGCGTATTTATAAGTGATATTCCGCTCTAGTTAAGCCACCTTGTTTTGTTGGGGTAGCTGATCATAGTAAAACTCATTTGGTGTCATTTTGTCTAGACTCGAATGAGGTCGTTTCAAATTATAAAACTCAAAATATGCACTTAATTGCTTTTTCGCATCTGTGACACTGCTATAAGCTTTGAGATACACCTCTTCATATTTAACGCTCCGCCATAATCGTTCAACCATCACATTATCTACCCATCGACCTTTACCATCCATACTGATTTGAATGCCATTTGATTTCAATACATCAATAAATGCATCACTGGTAAACTGGCTGCCTTGGTCTGTATTAAATATTTCAGGTCGACCATATTTTTCAATCGCTTCATTTAAAGCCGAAATACAAAAATCCACCTCCATACTAATCGATACCCTATGCGCAAGTACCTTGCGGCTATGCCAATCAATCACAGCACATAAATAAACAAAGCCTTTTGCCATAGGGATATACGTTATATCCGTAGACCACACTTGATTACTGCGCTGAATAGCCAACCCTTTGAGCAGATATGGATATTTACGGTGAGCTTGATTAGCCTGGCTTAAATTTGGTTTGCAATATAACGCCTGAATACCCATTTTCTTCATTAAAGTACGTGTATGACGTCGTCCTATATGATGTCCTTGACGATTCAACAAATCACGCATCATACGACTGCCTGCAAAAGGATATTGCATATGTAATTCATCAATACATCGCATCAGCTTCAGATCTGATGCACTCACAGGTTTTGGGCGATAGTAATAACAACCACGGGAGACTTTCAGCAGCTTAGCTTGCTTAGATACTGAAATCTGAAGTGAGTCGTCGATTAACTTTTGTGGTTGAAGCGGCCCAGTTTCTTCAACACACCTTCTAAAAAATCAATTTCTAATGCCTGCTCACCGATTTTTGCATGTAGTTTTTTTAGATCGATGGGTGGTTCTGTTGGAGCTTTTGATTGATCGAAAGCTTGCGAGGAAGCTGAGATCAATTGATTTTTCCAGTCAATAATTTGGTTTTGATGAACATCAAACTCAGCACTCAATTCAGCAAGTGTTTTTTCTGCTTTAATCGCAGCAAGTGCTACCTTAGCTTTAAAATCATTTGAATGATTTCTTCTTGGTCTACGTGCCATAAAATACTCCATATATTGATGTTTATAACATCATTTGAGGAGCAGAATATCACTTATAGGAGTTGTTCAAATTTACGGATCCATCTCTGAGGCAGGTTGGACATTTGATTGCTAGAGTTATTTGCATTTCTCTATTTTATCAAAATCCAATCGGCTTTTTCTTCAGCATACTTTTTGAAACACTACCAAAAATAGATTAACCTCAAACTTCTAATTCTTATAAATAATGAAAAACACCCAACTTATCTAGCACATCTAAAGACAATTGTTTACGTAGAGCAATATCATCACCAGCTTTCATTTGCATATTTAAAGCAAATGCCACCACTTGCCCATCTGCCTTTTCAACAAAACCCACATACCAACCCACTTGCGGGTCTACAGCCATTCCCCAGCCACTTTTAGCATATAGACGATTCTCCCCTCTGCGCTCTACATACAACATCTCTTTCACTTGTTGCTGAACTTCAGGTTTAAAAGGCAATTGCCCTTGGGCTAAATCATACACAAACTTTACTTCTTGTATAGGTGTAATTGTCAAAGGCCCTTTCAACCAAAATTGATCAACTTCCGTGCCTATTTGCATATTGCCATAACCAATACGTTGCAATTCACTTTGCATTAAGCTTGGACCAATACGACGTGCCAATTCTTGATATACAGGCACTGTAGATGCTTGCATGGCTTCGCCCAAAGTAAAATCTTTGTCCCATGCTTTAAAAAAACGTGGCTTTCCATCCCACTTAAATATTTCTGTAGATGTTGCTTTATGATTTTCTAAACCAATTAGTGCATTGGCAATTTTAAATGTAGATGCAGGAATATAAGCTGTTTTTGCTCGGTCTAAATGCGTGCCATATTTTTTAATATTTTGACCATCATATGTGACAAACACAGCATCAGCTGAGATTTCATTAAAAAGCGCTTGAACATTCTGATCGATGATTGAGTTATTCACTTGTGGAATTGTACTTGTTTTTGCTCGACTCATACTATGCTCAGCACAAGCCCCAATACTTATGCTTAAGCAAACTAAACTCAATATTTTTAATAATTTCATGATATACAACTTTAAAATTTGGTAGTGTTTCAAAAAGTATGCTGAAGAAAAAGCCGATTGGATTTTGATAAAATAGAGAAATGCAAATAACTCTAGCAATCAAATGTCCAACCTGCCTCAGTGATAGTATAAAGAAAAATGGTATCAAAGTAGATGGGAAACAAAACTATCAGTGCAAAGACTGTAAACGTCAGTTTATTGGTGATCATGCACTGAGCTATCTAGGATGTAAGTCAGGTATTACTCGTAAAATATTACAGTTGATGGTCAGAGGCAGCGGTATACGAGATATTGCTGAAGTTGAGCGCATCAGTATCGGTAAAGTTTTACGTACTTTAACTGAATCAACCTATGAAATTCAGCCTCAGCAAAGTCATTATGAATCTCTCGAAGTAGATGAGTTCTGGAATTTTGTTGGAAATAAAAAGAATAAACAATGGCTTATTTTTGTTCAAAAGTCATATTTTACCTCGGAGAAACCGGACATTTTTATTGGTGAGAATATAGACACTTTAAATGGGTTCTAACACTCTCCCTGTTATTCCAAAGTAGAAATGTCCTATCTTAAAACCAAATAGAAATGTCCTATACAGACATTTCCAAGTCAAGCACAGGATTCAGATTTCGTTGTTGAATTGCTGTTTTCTGTGCACGTCTTTTTGGCATAGATTGAGAACGATTGCGTTTGTTTTGCTGTTCTAATTCTTCGTGCTGTTGTTGAATATGATTGAGAACAGCACCTAAACGTTTATTCTCAACAACCTCTCGCTGGTTGAGCTGACTTAATTTATCGAAGATGCTGTAATTGATTTTTCTTCCTTGATGTTCAATGGCTACCGTGCCATCCGGGTATTCCAGAAACTCAAGATACTTGCCGATCAACCTTTTATTTTCTTCGGTATTTTCCAGTAAATATACGCATTTATCATAAGTAATCGTCAGGCTGTTCGTGACTCTGCGGGGTTCACGCCAGGTAAAAACATCATCTAATTCTTCGGCTGTTTCAGTGACAGTCCGGTGTAGATCCTTGGGATTAAATACCATATTGGCAAATTTACGATTAAATTGCTCGATAAAGCAGGGCAGCCAGGCATTCGCTTGCTCAATCGAATAGATGCCTTCCAGGCGCATTTCTTTAATCAGACGGTCCTGAAGCGTTCTATTCGCCCGTTCTACACTACTTTTGGCTTGTGGTGAATTGGCGAAGATGATATCGATATTGAGGGTACTGAGTACGCGTCCAAACTGGGTAATCTTGGTGTCTTTCTTGCTGCTTTGATTCACCCTGAAGACTGAATGTTTATCACTGTAAAACGCCAACGGCTTACCATGCTGCTCAACATACAAGCGTGTTGAAATCATATAATCAAAGGCTGATTCTGATTCACAGAAGCGTAAATGCTGCAATTTTCCTGTAGCATCATCGATAAACACCAGCAGACAGCATTTAGCAGCGCGTCCTTCAAACCAGTCATGATATGAGCCATCAATTTGGATCAGTTCACCAAAGCAATCCCGGTTGTAACGAGGCTGATACGGGCGTTTCAGGCGCTTGGATCGAGGAATCCACAGATCGGCTGCAATCATCCAGGAACGCAGTGTTTCCACTGAAATATCGAATCCATGAACAGTGGTGAGCTTTTCATGCGCTAAAGTGGGTCCGAAACCATGCAGTTGATCCGAAACAATATTGAGGCACTTGAGTCTGAGTTCTTCAGGAAGTTTGGAATTGCTGATTTGGCCACGACCGGCATGGGCTAATGCAGCTGGACCTTGAGCTTTGTATTTCTGCAGTAAGCGTCTGATCTGACGTTCTGAAATATGAAGTAGCTGAGCAGCCTGGGATTGAGTTATGCGTTGATCGCAGATTTCCTGCAAGACCGACAATCGTTTAAGTTCTTTATCCGACATAGACACCAACATATCAAACCGTCCGCTAACGAAATTGCAAAAGTGCATATTCTAAAAGCGGACATTTTTACTTTGGAGAAACCGGACATTTCTACTTGGGGCTTACACTCGAACTGCGCATAAGAGATTTTATGTTAAATAGGTTCGATTAAGCAGATCGTCTTCTAATTTTGAACATTGCTCATCATCAATGACTCCGGTAATACTTTGTAGCCACAACCCATCTGCTGCTAAACGAAGTAACTCTAAATCAGGATGACTATCCGTTTCTGCATGTTGAGATAATCTATTTTTTAGCCATTCCATCCAAATTTTATTAAAGGTAGGCTCTGTGATCATAGTCATTGATAACGCTGACCAAGCAGAAACCACCCCATCTATTTGATGGATAAAAGAACTATGAATATAAGCTCGTGTGAATTTACCATATTCTGTTGGATCGCGTTTAATCAAGTATTCAACTGTTTGATCTAAATCAAGAATTATTTGATTGAACATTTCTTCTATCAAATTTTTTTATTCGGGAAATGGTGAAATACCCCCCCTTTTGTTATACCTACTGCTGTAGCAATATTTTGAATAGAAACACCAGAAATACCCTTTTGAGAAACAAGAATAGTTGCCTGTTCAAGGATGCGCTTTCGAATAACCTCTGGTTGCTTCTTTTGTTGCCGAATTTCTTTCACTTAATGACCTGCTGATTGCGAAAATAAATTAATAATTATTACGCCAGATACGATAAAACCAATTCCAATTAAAGCAGGATTATCTAGTGTCTGTTTAAAAACAAAGTAGCCAACTACAGCAGTTAGAACAATCCCAACACCAGCCCATATAGCGTATGCGATACCTAAAGGGATTGTTTTAATAACTTGTGATAATAAATAAAATGCCGTGCTAAAAAAAATAAGGACCATCACGCTTGGAAAAAGTTTTGTAAACCCTTCCGATTTAACTAAAAAACTACTTCCAATCACTTCGGAAACTATTGCAAATCCAAGTAATACATAAGCGAGTAACACACTGTTCATAAGTAATCATACCTAACATACCAATCGGAAGGTATGTTAAATTTTCAAAAAAATTATCAATAATTATTTTAGATTTTCTAAAATTAACATAATACACCTTATACGTAATGTGTTATAATTCCACTTAGAAATCAATGCTGTAGTTTCTAGTTGATAGCCCACCTTCCCCAAGGTGGGCTTTTTTTGTGATTTTTCACGTTCCACGCTTAAAATTCGAACAGTGTTTCATGATTTTTATAAGTTAAACTAAATTTAGTTGCTAATCCCAATAAGCTATTCACTAACTTGTAAATATCGGTATACCGCCTGACGACTAATCCCAAAAGCTTTCCCTAATGCCATTTTCGATGAATACTTCCCCTCCTTCCATGCTTGTCGTAAAGCTTCAGCTTGGTCAGGCTTTAGTTTATGCACCCGACCTTTGTACTTCCCCTGAGCAGAGGCGAGTTTTATTCCTTCCTTTTGCCGCTCTAAAATGATCTCACGTTCGAACTGTGCAAAAGCACCCATCATTTGAAGCATCAAATTATCCATCGGGGTGGATTCGGCTGTAAAAGTAATATTTTCTTTTACAAACTGGATGGCGATCCCTCGTTTGACCAGTTTATCTACTTCAGTGACCAAATCTTTTAGGCTTCGCGCAAAACGATCCATTGAATGTACAATCACCCTGTCCCCTTCCCGGACATAGTTCAACATTTCCTGAAATTTAGGTCGGTCAGTATTTTTACCTGAAGCACGGTCAACAAAAATCCGGTCGACCTCAATTCCTTCAAGTTGACGTCCAGTGTTTTGCTCGACAGAACTTACCCGGACATACCCTACTTTTTTACTATTTCACTTTTTCACGCCCCAATTGGATAAAAATGAACAATTTCGTAAATTATAATTCTTTAACACTAAAGTTACATGTTACTTATGATTAAAAACCATTTAAATGATACATAATTTCATGAACTTTCAGATTGTAACTTTAGGGTATACTCTAAATTAACATAATGATTATAGTTTTTTTATTGAATAAGTTGACAAAAATAACTAATCATGCGAAAAAGTTTTTTTAGTTAACAGATGTTCACACATGCCTCGAATTGTTTCTGTACCACTTAGTTTAGAACAGCGAGAACGACTCATTTTTCTTACCAAGCATGCAAAACATTGGCGTGAAAGACAACGTGCCCAAACTATTCTCTGGCTTTCTGAAGGTAAAAGTGTTGCGGAAGTTGCCACTCTACAAGAACGTATCCCAGAAACCATAAGGCTACAACGCCGACGTTGGGAATTGTATGAGTTTGAATCGATTAAAGAAGGTCATCGCTCAGGTCTACCAATACATTGATCTCAGACTATCAGGCGAAAATCCTAGATTGGGTCAATACAAGTCCACTCAATGCAGAACAAATCCGAGTCAAACTACATGAAGAATACGAAGTGTCCGTGTCTGTTGAAACCATTCGTAAGTTTTTACGTGATTCAGGTATGGTCTTCAAGCGTACCCGTCATAGCTTGAAAAAAAAGAGATCCGATTGCATTTGAACAAGCAACACAGCAGATTGAAAAATTACGAGAGCAAGCGGCACGTGGTGAAATTATATTAGGTTATGTTGATGAAACGGCACTGTTGCAAATAGTCGGTGGTGATAAACTTATCATCCCCTTTTGCTGATGGAGCTGCACATGAACCCATTCAAAGGCCGGCATTTTCAGCGTGACATCATTCTGTGGGCCGTACGCTGGTACTGCAAATACGGCATCAGTTACCGTGAGCTGCAGGAGATGCTGGCTGAACGCGGAGTGAATGTCGATCACTCCACGATTTACCGCTGGGTTCAGCGTTATGCGCCTGAAATGGAAAAACGGCTGCGCTGGTACTGGCGTAACCCTTCCGATCTTTGCCCGTGGCACATGGATGAAACCTACGTGAAGGTCAATGACCGCTGGGCGTATCTGTACCTGGTACCGTCGACAGCCGTACTGCACTGTCGATTTTTATCTCTCCTCCCGTCGTAACAGCAAAGCTGCATACCGGTTTCTGGGTAAAATCCTCAACAACGTGAAGAAGTGGCAGATCCCGCGATTCATCAACACGGATAAAGCGCCCGCCTATGGTCGCGCGCTTGCTCTGCTCAAACGCGAAGTACTGGTGCCCGTCTGACGTTGAACACCGACAGATTAAGTACCGGAACAACGTGATTGAATGCGATCATGGCAAACTGAAACGGATAATCAACGCCACGCTGGGATTTAAATCCATGAAGACGGCTTACGCCACCATCAAAGGTATTGAGGTGATGCGTGCACTACGCAAAGGCCAGGCCTCAGCATTTTATTATGGTGATCCCCTGGGCGAAATGCGCCTGGTAAGCAGAGTTTTTGAAATGTAAGGCCTTTGAATAAGACAAAAGGCTGCCTCATCGCTAACTTTGCAACAGTGCCGCTTGGCGCACCCCTGCGTTCGCGCGGCATGGCGGCAAGCCTCGATCAGCGCGGAGCTGACACCCCGGCCCGCATGTGTCCGTCGCACCGCGAGCTTGTGCAGATATGCGGCCTCCCCCTTGAGGGCGTCGGGCCAGAACTCGGGATCCTCGGCCGACAAGGTGCAACAGCCGACGATGCCGTCGCTGCAACTCGCGACTAGGAGCTCGGATCTCAGGACGAAGGTCTCCGCGAATGTCCGGTCGATCCGCGCGACGTCCCAGGCGGGCGTTCCCTTGGCGGACATCCACGCCGCAGCGTCGTGCATCAGCCGCACAACCTCGTCGATATCACCCGAGCAGGCGACCCGAACGTTCGGAGGCTCCTCGCTGTCCATTCGCTCCCCTGGCGCGGTATGAACCGCCGCCTCATAGTGCAGTTTGATCCTGACGAGCCCAGCATGTCTGCGCCCACCTTCGCGGAACCTGACCAGGGTCCGCTAGCGGGCGGCCGGAAGGTGAATGCTAGGCATGATCTAACCCTCGGTCTCTGGCGTCGCGACTGCGAAATTTCGCGAGGGTTTCCGAGAAGGTGATTGCGCTTCGCAGATCTCCAGGCGCGTGGGTGCGGACGTAGTCAGCGCCATTGCCGATCGCGTGAAGTTCCGCCGCAAGGCTCGCTGGACCCAGATCCTTTACAGGAAGGCCAACGGTGGCGCCCAAGAAGGATTTCCGCGACACCGAGACCAATAGCGGAAGCCCCAACGCCGACTTCAGCTTTTGAAGGTTCGACAGCACGTGCAGCGATGTTTCCGGTGCGGGGCTCAAGAAAAATCCCATCCCCGGATCGAGGATGAGCCGGTCGGCAGCGACCCCGCTCCGTCGCAAGGCGGAAACCCGCGCCTCGAAGAACCGCACAATCTCGTCGAGCGCGTCTTCGGGTCGAAGGTGACCGGTGCGGGTGGCGATGCCATCCCGCTGCGCTGAGTGCATAACCACCAGCCTGCAGTCCGCCTCAGCAATATCGGGATAGAGCGCAGGGTCAGGAAATCCTTGGATATCGTTCAGGTAGCCCACGCCGCGCTTGAGCGCATAGCGCTGGGTTTCCGGTTGGAAGCTGTCGATTGAAACACGGTGCATCTGATCGGACAGGGCGTCTAAGAGCGGCGCAATACGTCTGATCTCATCGGCCGGCGATACAGGCCTCGCGTCCGGATGGCTGGCGGCCGGTCCGACATCCACGACGTCTGATCCGACTCGCAGCATTTCGATCGCCGCGGTGACAGCGCCGGCGGGGTCTAGCCGCCGGCTCTCATCGAAGAAGGAGTCCTCGGTGAGATTCAGAATGCCGAACACCGTCACCATGGCGTCGGCCTCCGCAGCGACTTCCACGATGGGGATCGGGCGAGCAAAAAGGCAGCAATTATGAGCCCCATACCTACAAAGCCCCACGCATCAAGCTTTTGCCCATGAAGCAACCAGGCAATGGCTGTAATTATGACGACGCCGAGTCCCGACCAGACTGCATAAGCAACACCGACAGGGATGGATTTCAGAACCAGAGAAAGAAAATAAAATGCGATGCCATAACCGATTATGACAACGGCGGAAGGGGCAAGCTTAGTAAAGCCCTCGCTAGATTTTAATGCGGATGTTGCGATTACTTCGCCAACTATTGCGATAACAAGAAAAAGCCAGCCTTTCATGATATATCTCCCAATTTGTGTAGGGCTTATTATGCACGCTTAAAAATAATAAAAGCAGACTTGACCTGATAGTTTGGCTGTGAGCAATTATGTGCTTAGTGCATCTAACGTTTGACATGAGGGGCGGCCAAGGGCGCCAGCCCTTGGACGTCCCCCTCGATGGAAGGGTTAGGCATCACTGCGTGTTCGCTCGAATGCCTGGCGTGTTTGAACCATGTACACGGCTGGACCATCTGGGGTGGTTACGGTACCTTGCCTCTCAAACCCCGCTTTCTCGTAGCATCGGATCGCTCGCAAGTTGCTCGGCGACGGGTCCGTTTGGATCTTGGTGACCTCGGGATCATTGAACAGCAACTCAACCAGAGCTCGAACCAGCTTGGTTCCCAAGCCTTTGCCCAGTTGTGATGCATTCGCCAGTGACTGGTCTATTCCGCGTACTCCTGGATCGGTTTCTTCTTCCCACCATCCGTCCCCGCTTCCAAGAGCAACGTACGACTGGGCATACCCAATCGGCTCTCCATTCAGCATTGCAATGTATGGAGTGACGGACTCTTGCGCTAAAACGCTTGGCAAGTACTGTTCCTGTACGTCAGCAAGTGTCGGGCGTGCTTCTTCTCCGCCCCACCACTCGACGATATGAGATCGATTTAGCCACTCATAGAGCATCGCAAGGTCATGCTCAGTCATGAGGCGCAGTGTGACGGAATCGTTGCTGTTGGTCACGATGCTGTACTTTGTGATGCCTAACGCCGCCATAAACGGCGACAGGGTGGCGCGCCTATTGCGCATAAAATGGCGAAGCCATGCGCAACAGGCGCGGAATCTCTGGCGTCCGGTTTGATGGCTTTGTTATGCAAAGGACTAGTCTTCAATGACGTGTAAACCACGGCGCTTTAAGTCCTCCAACGAATCCAACATTCCCCTTATTAATTCAACAGGATGCCCCTCCCAGTCTTCAACAACGCCAACAATTCTCAAGGGTTCGCAGGTTCTATAGGACTGTGTTGGATTACCGGGAAATCTTTTGTTCGTAAGATTCGGATCGTCTTCGAACGGTCCTGTTGGCTCAACTATGTATATGTAGCCGCGACCCTCGAGGCCAGACAGTGACATAGCAAGTTCAGCTCCCCAAACTGCTGGCTCCATCAAGGCTGAAAAGTAGATGTGCTTAAGAATACGACCGTCCTCGAAATGAGAGATGAACCCTGTGGTTAGCAAGTCACCAATCGCCAAATTGGCTTTGGTTCCATGATAGAACGGTCCTTGCACCTGCTTGTAATTATCATGAGAGATGGGAATCCAATCTTTTACCATTTTAAGACCCTTAATTGTTGGGATTTGGCTGCATAACTTTGTTTTAGGGCGACTGCCCTGCTGCGTAACATCGTTGCTGCTCCATAACATCAAACATCGACCCACGGCGTAACGCGCTTGCTGCTTGGATGCCCGAGGCATAGACTGTACAAAAAAACAGTCATAACAAGCCATGAAAACCGCCACTGCGCCGTTACCACCGCTGCGTTCGGTCAAGGTTCTGGACCAGTTGCGTGAGCGCATACGCTACTTGCATTACAGCTTACCAACCGAACAGGCTTATGTCCACTGGGTTCGTGCCTTCATCCGTTTCCACGGTGTGCGTCACCCGGCAACCTTGGGCAGCAGCGAAGTCGAGGCATTTCTGTCCTGGCTGGCGAACGAGCGCAAGGTTTCGGTCTCCACGCATCGTCAGGCATTGGCGGCCTTGCTGTTCTTCTACGGCAAGGTGCTGTGCACGGATCTGCCCTGGCTTCAGGAGATCGGAAGACCTCGGCCGTCGCGGCGCTTGCCGGTGGTGCTGACCCCGGATGAAGTGGTTCGCATCCTCGGTTTTCTGGAAGGCGAGCATCGTTTGTTCGCCCAGCTTCTGTATGGAACGGGCATGCGGATCAGTGAGGGTTTGCAACTGCGGGTCAAGGATCTGGATTTCGATCACGGCACGATCATCGTGCGGGAGGGCAAGGGCTCCAAGGATCGGGCCTTGATGTTACCCGAGAGCTTGGCACCCAGCCTGCGCGAGCAGCTGTCGCGTGCACGGGCATGGTGGCTGAAGGACCAGGCCGAGGGCCGCAGCGGCGTTGCGCTTCCCGACGCCCTTGAGCGGAAGTATCCGCGCGCCGGGCATTCCTGGCCGTGGTTCTGGGTTTTTGCGCAGCACACGCATTCGACCGATCCACGGAGCGGTGTCGTGCGTCGCCATCACATGTATGACCAGACCTTTCAGCGCGCCTTCAAACGTGCCGTAGAAGGCACTGTTGCAAAGTTAGCGATGAGGCAGCCTTTTGTCTTATTCAAAGGCCTTACATTTCAAAAACTCTGCTTACCAGGCGCATTTCGCCCAGGGGATCACCATAATAAAATGCTGAGGCTTTACTTTGCGTAGTGCACGCATCACCTCAATACCTTTGATGGTGGCGTAAGCCGTCTTCATGGATTTAAATCCCAGCGTGGCGCCGATTATCCGTTTCAGTTTGCCATGATCGCATTCAATCACGTTGTTCCGGTACTTAATCTGTCGGTGTTCAACGTCAGACGGGCACCACTTCTTCGCGTTTGAGCAGAGCAAGCGCGCGACCATAGGCGGGCGCTTTATCCGTGTTGATGAATCGCGGGATCTGCCACTTCTTCACGTTGTTGAGGATTTTACCCAGAAACCGGTATGCAGCTTTGCTGTTACGACGGGAGGAGAGATAAAAATCGACAGTGCAGTACCGGCTGTCGACGCTACCGGTACAGATACGCCCAGCTACCATTGACCTTCACGTAGGTTTCATCCATGTGCCACGGGCAAAGATCGGAAGGGTTACGCCAGTACCAGCGCAGCCGTTTTTCCATTTCAGGCGCATAACGCTGAACCCAGCGGTAAATCGTGGAGTGATCGACATTCACTCCGCGTTCAGCCAGCATCTCCTGCAGCTCACGGTAACTGATGCCGTATTTGCAGTACCAGCGTACGGCCCACAGAATGATGTCACGCTGAAAATGCCGGCCTTTGAATGGGTTCATGTGCAGCTCCATCAGCAAAAGGGGATGATAAGTTTATCACCACCGACTATTTGCAACAGTGCCGTCCAGGTATTGAGCCTGGGAGATATAGGCCTCTCTCATCACTGTTTCCATAAACTCAAGCAGCAACAGGTTGCGTTCCAATGCGCCACAAAAAGCCACCTGGGTCGCCAGCTCATCATCCCCATCACGTAGTGCTTTCCAGAAATCAGGCTCCAAGCGCTCCAGACGCTTACGAATAGCGGTGGCATTGCGTTGAGCTGAAGCAGGCGTTCTTTTTTGCAGAATATTGTCCACCTGAATCGCCTGATGCCATTGTTCTGGAGTCGCCTCACGCAATAACAGATCCGCGATTAACCGACTTTCACGCACCATCAGTGAACCACCAATCAGGTCACTGTCATAATGAAATTGTTCTAACATGGCCAATCTCCTATGAGGCCTGATCAAACAGATAAGACGACAGTTTTTCGATATCTGAACGTTGTAGTACCAAGGGATATTTCAAGGCATCATCTGCTTCAGCCAGCGTGATCGCAGCCTGATATCGCTGCAAGGTATAGTGAGCCAGGGCTTTTTTGACCGGAATCTGTAATCTGCCATCAGGCATGCCGAAGTCTTTTTCGACCAGCGCTTTTTGAGCTTCATTCAATTTTGGATTAGGGATCAGCGTCAGTACAATTTCTTCATGCCATTGCTGATCCTGAGCAGGGTCTACTGACTCAATCGCCACCACAACAGGTGTGCGATCAATTCTGGAGAGTAAAAAGTCCTTAAACTGCTTGCTCTGATGGCAATAGGCACGGACATGCCAGCGAAAACCGGTATACACCAGGGTGTGTGGGGAAATGATGCGTTCATGCCACTGCGGATTCTGCATCGAGGCATAAATCATTTTTAAAGTGTTTTGGTTTCGGCAGGCACGCAAAACTTCCCGAATCACTTCAGGACGTACACTGCGATCAGGTAATTGAACTGCTGCAAGATTCGGTTCTGGCATCGCAATCAGGGCATGCGATTCACTGACCAAGCCCGAGAGCATATTGAGATATTCATTGATATGCGCTGTAGTCAGTACAGGCTGGAAGCTGGCTTTAGGCACATAACCCTTGACGGAGGGGTCATGAATCAAGGCATCGGGGTTATACAGCGTATTATAGCGCTTGATATCCGCAGAAGCCTGCTGTCGACTAAGTCCAAACCAGCTCATCAAACGATTGGTAACCAAACGACCTTCCCAGTATGCAAGGAGTTCAATGGCTCTCATTCTGAGAAGGACTTCATGCTTATCTGTCGTCATATACCAATCAGTCAATAAATAGTAGTTTTAAGATTACCCTACAGCAAATATACAGTAAAGATTTTTGACGGTATTTAAAGGTAGTATTGCAATCACCAGATAAAAAATATACTAGTATCCTGATGATAGCCGTCAAAGTACGATCTCTAGCAGATCATGGATCCTGGTATAGCGCGTGAATTGAGCTAAGTTTTAGAATGAGAGCAATATGGGTTTTAGATTTCGTAAAAGTATTAAATTATTCCCGGGTTTTAAAATTAATCTGACCCATAAAGGCATCAGCAGTGCCAGCATTGGCAAACCCGGTGCTTCTTTAAATATTGGTAAAAAAGGCACCCGAACCAGCGTGGGCATTCCCGGAACAGGACTTTCTTATTCCAAGCATCATCCTCATACAAACAGGCCGAATACTCCACAGAACGCCTCTGAGCAACCACCGCCATTGAATAACCCAGGTATGCAGACATCCAGATCAACTGTCTGGCTCTGGATCGCTTTTGGGGTGTTGTGTTTTATTGTTGGAGCAATCGTCTTTTAGAGGCTTTACAATGATGTTTGATTTTTATCATGGAATCATTTGAAGTGTCAGCAGTAGGCCTGAAGAAACACCAAAATTGATGCTGAGTACGATATTGGTTAGGTGTTCAACTTACTTCTAATCTTTGAATATTAAGTTTAATCATTTTTTCAGTGAGCTTAAAGTTACCTTCTTTCCATCCTGCGATCACTGCTTGATTCATAGCATCTGAACTCACAGTGGTCCAATCGATCGTATAACCTAACTTAAATAGTATCTGGCCTAGCATGAAACGTTGTGAGCGACCATTACCTTCTCTAAATGGATGAATATAATTTAAAACAACAAAAAATCTGGCTAAAAAACTACAGACCAAATCTATATTTTCTTTATTATTAATCAAATGGTTAAAGTTATTATTGAGGCATGAAAACAGCAGATCTGATAAAGGAGCTATGCTATTGTAACGGAGAAAGATACATTCACCTTTATAGGTATTCACGCGTCTTAATTGGCCAGCCCATGGGTAGACATCCATAAATAATTGATGATGTATATTTTGTAAGTGCTGTAAATCAAAATTGCCTAGAAAAACAGAGATATTTTCCTGTAACCTTGTATTTTGTAAGGCACTTAGCGCTTTCTCTGCCTCATTCAGGTCTTTGGTATTAGAAATACCAAGATTGTTGATCAAAACACCATTTTCATCACAGAATGGATCATCATAAAAATCTTCTTCCGTCAGATAATAATGTAGTGCATCATCAAAAAACATTTTTATCGTACACGGTACATTTCAACGAGTGTATTTCTGGCTTGTTCAAATGTCTTAGAACCCGTCACATAGTCATTAATTGCTTGTAAGCCTTTATTATCTACAACCAAATTATCTACGGCAAATGAAGCTTTTACGATTTTAAAGGCTTCAGTACGGCTATTTCTCATACCAATAACTTTTTTCATAAAATTCTCGCTTCAAATGGATCATGCAGACTCTAAGGATATAACATTTTCATTGAGAAAAAGAAGTTCCTATGAAGTTTTCACAATTATCTTAATAATTCACCTTGAATATAAAAATCCAAATTCTGTCTTTTTGATTATTTTCTATGTCATGTTATGTCATTGCTACTACGACTTATTTGCCACATAAATTGGGTGAAAAGTAAATGGAATTACTATGTTAACTAGAGTGGAACTCATTTTTGTGGTGCTGATGGTGTCAGGCTTAATCTTGATTGCTTATGAAATGCTAAAAGGTTTATTCTAGGGCATCTACACATGATTTTTGATCAAAAAAATACCCATAGAGGGAATCTATGGGCAAAACTAAGGATCTTGACGATCATTCAGAAACTACAGCTAGCTTCTAACTATGATTCTGCATTAGACTTCTTGCGTTAGTCAAATTTTAAGCAGCCAAAAGCTATATTTTATGAGGCTTTAGCCAATTCAAAAATTAGATAAAACTATACTTTCGCAAGAGGTCTACTGAATTAAAAAACCACATTGGCAAAATAGATCAAAAGTTAAATCATGTGATTTATCATTAATTAACACACTTGAGAACACAAAAACATAGCCCTGCTGATTAATACAATAACTCACCAAACAAATCCGCTCTGATCTCTTCTAAGCTGAGATCTGATTTCATTCTATTACAGATTGGATGAACCAGCAGACCATTCTCTAGCACCCCTTGCCCACCAACGGCTTTGGCAATTTTATGATCCGATTCAGTAGAATCAAGATAGATTAATCCATCACAAATGAGGCAAAAGTTATGATTACCCACCAGAAAATTGTGCTTAAGTAAACTTTTGGTTAATGCTGAAAAGGATTTGGGCTTTGAGCGCGAGATTGGACTAATCGACTCCACATATCCCACCACATGCTTCACGACCGTATCATCATAATTCCCCAAAAATCTTTCAACATAAAACTCATTAAAGTTTATGTATTTGAGTCACCTTTTAGACATGGACAGAATAAATGTATTCAGGCATTCCTCATCATCAAAATCAACCTCCATTTCCAAACTTAAGCAAATAAAGGCTTTATAGACAATTTGTAGCCGATCATAGCCCTTGATACCACTGCCGAACTTGCCGACCGTTTCGGTGGTCGCCACGGGGAAATTGGCGATCAAGAACTCAATACTACGGCGTACCCGGGTGAAGTCCTTGAAACTAATCGTTCGATGATGAATCTGCATGCGACTTTCATGAATTTCAAACACAATTGAAAACCATGCTAGAAAGGAAGTAATTTGAAAACGCTGGTCCTTATAAAAATATAAGAACGGATGTAAGCCCAAACTCGGAACCCCAGTATTTTTTACAGGAGTGTTTCATTCTGCAAAAGTAATGTAAACAGATGTGACATGATCTTTTCAACGCGTTCACCCTGATTCAGGCTCATGATATTATGAATCCGATCACCCGCGATGATATTCATGAGCTCATTGACCAAGCCAATTTTTTTGCCATGACTCATTTCAGTATCTAATAAGATGGTAGAGAAAAGCAGCTGATGGATCCTCTCCCCCAACTCGATGAGCGCATTTAAACGTGTATATTGAAGCTCTTCTAAATTGGATTTATTGTCATTGATATAACAACAAGCATAGATCGCATAATATGCATCACTTCCCCGACTTCTTAGATGATATTCCTCATATTTATCCAGGCGTTTAGTATCTGAGTTAATCGATTGGAATACGCGTCGTGCATCTTCTGGAGTACCAAGCACTTGCCGGAAACTGATTTTAATATCGTCTAATTTAGATTTTTGTTCTGCAAATTTAGGATCAATACAAATTTTTTGGAAGTCAGCCAGATCCCCTAAATGATTTCGCAGGTCACGAATATCTTCTTTTTGTTGATCGCTAAAATTAGGCGCTTGAGTGGCTTGTTCATCTGCAAAATATCTCTTGACCCACGCATAAATACTCGAAAGACGATGCGCCCCATCGATAATATAGATGTTGCCGTGTATATCTTTCCAATACAAGATACACAAATTGATATTTTGATCTTCTGTGCAATTCCCAATAAAGTTTGCAATTTCCCGCACACTCCAACATTCAGTAGAACGCTGGTTATCCGCTTTAAATAAACATTTGATGATGGCATGCTTTTCAAAATCAGTCAGTGCAACTTCAAAATTGTCTCGTTGCATTGATGGTGACATTTCTTCTGGCAACATGACTTTACGCTGAATGATATTCGTCAGTAATCGAGTTTGGCCCATTTTTTGTTTTCTCCAGGCAGCACTTCTCTATATTCGCTCAAATACGAAATTTGAAAGTGCATATCGTTCAATTTGGTTAAAGCGATGAATTAAATGACCGTCAATATCCGGTCAGCGCTAACAAAAGAAACGTAAGAGAAATGGGGATTTGAGATAATGAAATCTTCATGCTGAGTACCTGTAGTTTAGATTTTACTATCTACAACCATCTTTTTCCACGAGATGGAGGTAGACCAAACAGGGGTGGAAATACCGCACTACAGAAGACGGCCAGTCATCGACTGCCCTGCCTGGCCTACCATAATGGCAAGCTAAGCATAATAAGCACAAAAAAACCGCTTAAAGCAGTTTTAATGCTTCTGTAGTAATTTTCAGGTTTCCACGCCTGATTACAGATTTTACTGTAATGTAATTATCATATTTGTATCTTTTTCTTTGGTCAAACCAAATTAGACTTTTTTTAATCATTAATTCTATGAAAGGACCTCAATAAATTAAAATATTGAGCATTATTAAAACAAAAAATCAAATTCGCGGATTCCCAATTTTTGCTTGGCAAATCAGATTTTGACAAAGCAAAAGCCAAAATTTTTTTGAACCACTTATTAAGCTTAGGCTATTTTTAGAATATTTATGATTAGCAGTTTTAACTAAAGGCTAGAATAAGGAATTTTCATTTATGAGCATTAACTCATCAAAACAGATTAATTCAACTTAAATACAGTTTCTATCTTCAGCAATGTATAAAATTGATTAAAAATTATCAACATAATATGAAAAAACGTACTTTTTATTTGGTTAAAAAACCAAAAAATCAACCCAAAATAGAGGGTTACATTATTTAAAACTGATTCTCCAATTAATTTAAAACAACACTCAATTTCATATTAAATCGCTTTTAATTTATTATTTTATTAACAACAAAAGGTATTATTTATATCAATAATATTTCAATTAATTTTAACGTAGCGTGATTATTGTCTTGCGTCTCAACAATGCTGTTTTTAGGCTAAAAAAACACTCAAAAAGCCTAAAACCCGGGGTTGGATTTTCACCCTTAATTACCCAGTTTTTGAGCGATAAAAACTCACTTTTCTGCAAAAATATGCTAAAAAACTAAGCTGTAAAATCAACAAAAATATCCATCTGATTTCAATGTGTTTTTTTTGATGAATTTCCGTTGATATCGTCAACCTCTGATAGAACCTCTAGGCACTCTTTCATCTTGTAAAAGACGCTTTGCAACAGCATCTTTTGAATAAAATTATTATCTTTTTTATTCCATATTTTATATTTTTTTATTTTCACCTCGCCCTTTTTTACATTATTAAATTCACCCGTATTATATTCATCCCATTCAAAATTATCTGAATATTTTAAAAAATTATCTGAATCTTTTGAATAAATTTTATTAATAAAATCTAAGAATCTTTGATAGTCAATCAAGTCATTTTCAGATGATGCCTTAAAATTCAAAATAGGACGATCTTTTTCAAGTGAAATTTTATTTTCTAAACAATAAAAAAAATGTTTAAGATCATTCTGGGTTACATTTTTATTTAAGTTAAAAGGTTTCTCAATCTCATAGTGATTAGACCATGTCACCATTTTCTTCCAAGTAAAACCGATAAGATCCTCATGATTAGCATCATTTTTGACGTGACTTGTATAGAGAGAAAACGGCTGGCTGATCGATTGAATGAATTTCAATACTTCAGGATCGATCGTTGCTTTTTCTTTTTTTTCCCGCCACTTCCGGTATTCGTCTAGAAACGTTTCACGGTATAAAAATACGTCCTGTTGTTGAGGCTGCTTCTGCTTTTTCTTGCTCTTTAATGCAGCAGTTTGAGAATTATTTTCTGTGTGTGAATGAATCTTCTTCATCAATTTTAAAATATCTGTTTCATTCGACTGAAATTTAACCTTGAAATCGCGATGCATCAACTGACTATCGCCTAATAATGCCTTGATCAATTGAGGTGAATATTCACGGTTTGCTTGATAAAACATGTCAGCAATCAGGATATTCAGATGATGCAGATAATGTCTTGCAGTGATCCGAATGTCTTCATGCCCCATCAGATGCGCAAGTCGAGACCAGGCTTGGGCACTACGCGATGAAGCATCCTTCATATTGGGTAAAATGTGCTTTTTAAGCTTACGCCCAAACTCGGAATCATAGTCAGTAAAACAACGTACCAGTGCTATGCTGCCTTTTAAAAGGATAGCCAAATGTGAAGCGGTACTATGCCTGAAAGCGTGAAAGGTATATTGATGATCGTTTGTCCCTAATACAGTATTAAACAGCAACTGGGTAATTTTTGATAAATTTGTACTGGATAAAGGTTGTTCACCCAGCATAAAGAGCTGTTTGATTTTTCTATTGCAGACTGCTGCAGTCGCTTTAGAGCCAGGTAACTGGTTTTGATAAAAGCGACAAAATCCTGTGAACTCGTCCGGTGCTAAAAAATAAGCTAAATCAAACTGACGCGTGGCATTATCACTTTTCAGATCACGCTCAGAATTTAGACGAATCCTAAGGGTGAGATCATCAATATCACCCATTGTTTTTCTCATTTTATGGTGAGATCGATCGTCTTTCTGCTGATCTAAAGCGGATTCAAACACATAATAGAGCTGTCGATTGTCAGGATGTTTTCGTAACTGCGGAGATACAAAATCATCGATACAGATCCCGGCAGCTTCATCAATACGCAAGCCCAGTCTAAATGCCAATGTATAGACCCATTCTAGACAGGTTGCATCCTGCTCAGTCAGACCCAAAGCTTCTGGGTATTCTCTAAGAATCCGTATCATCAATTGAAACATCTGCGGACTAATGAGTCTGGTTTTTAAAAATAAACCGTCACTTTGACGTTCATATAAATATTGCACAATCGGTGCACGATGATTCTTGACTAAGTATTGGTGAAAGGCTTTCAGCCGATCAAAGGCATAACCCGAGGTATTGTATTTTTTATTGTTGTTGGTTTGTGCGGTCGTTTTATGATTTTTCTGATCATTCAGCAGTTTTTCTT
The DNA here is from genome assembly GCF_020982655.1 of Acinetobacter sp. PW68. NCBI lineage: Bacteria > Pseudomonadati > Pseudomonadota > Gammaproteobacteria > Moraxellales > Moraxellaceae > Acinetobacter > Acinetobacter sp. PW68. The sequence continues at coordinate 53,504 of NZ_JAHZSX010000004.1, forward strand.
CAACAATCGTGCGATACATTTCCTCAAACTGCTCTTCAGTGGCTGTATCTAGATTGATCTGCTGTTC
>NZ_JAHZSX010000005.1:0-13913 GCF_020982655.1 Acinetobacter sp. PW68
GGTAAATTTAGTTCAGGACAAATAACTTCCTGACATAATGTTTTAACTATTATATCATCATATATATAAGAATCATCTAAGGCCTGAAGATTACTGTAAGGAGTATATTCATTCTTGGGAATTTTTAATAATAATGCCACATCATCAAGCATATCTAGATAACTGTTACCATTACCTCTAAAAATATTGGCAATAGTATTACCACCAGACCAAGTCAATTCTCGAACAAGTTTCTCATTTAAAAAAGGTTTATTAACTTGATATGGTAAAGTAGTATCGTTTTCCAATATTCTTGTAAGTTGTAATTTTTCCTCTGTAGTTGCTAAATATAAAATTTTAAGCAGTTCATGATTTGCATAAAATTGATTGTTAAATGAGTTCACTATGCAACCTGTATATGTTGAGTATTATGTCAATATATTCTCTAATATATATTTATAAAAAACAATAACTTATACAAGTTATTTAACATAAAATCTCTTATGCGCAGTTCGAGTGTAAGCCCCAAGTAGAAATGTCCGGTTTAACGATTGCCCGTCCTAAGATCTCAGAACGTAAGGTACTTTGATGAACATCCTGGTTCTCAAAACTCGAAACTTTATTGAAAAGTTCTATTGAGGTTTATAAGTACCTCAAAATAAAAAAATGCCTGAAGTTCAGGCATTTTTTACGTCATCAATCTCTACTAAAAAGCTTACAGCTATCAAAAAATGAAAGTTTTACTCTTTTGAATACGACTTAATTTTTTCAAAAATTGGATAGAAATCTAATCCCTCATCTTTCATCGTAGAAATCAACGCAACGATTACAGCGATATGTGTAGGAACCACACCTTGTTTACTGTAATTCGTAATCGAATTGGGTTTCATATCCAATAAGGCAGCAAATTCCTTAATTGAAAGCCCTGCTTTACCGATAAGACGTTGAAATTCAGTATATGGCATTTGATTAAATTTATAGAAATCGTGTTTTGAGATTATAGCATAGGGTTATATTTACATAAAAACACATAAAATTATGTGGTAAACACATTATTTTATGTGTTATAAATAGTTTATCAACGAAACTATTTATCATCTCTATAGGAGACATACTATGTACTCATACCCTAATTCAAACGCTGAAAAGAAAATTGCCCTCATGATCATCAATGACTTTTTCATTCAAAAAGCACATGAACTCTGGATTTTTTTACAACTCGACCCGAGCTTTAACGACTATGAAGCAACAGTCATTTGGACTCGACGTTATCTAGAGGAACACCCAGAAGGTGAATACAGCGACATTCAAAAAGCCTTCCTTTCTTGTTTCCCAGAACACTTCTTCAACTTTGACTATTGAGTTATGAATCGTCTTTACTCTTTTGTGGCTTGAAACCCGCATAAACACTATAAAACCCTGGCAGGATACCGGGGTTTTTTATTGCAATATTCTACACACCTGGCAAATTGGCAATCATCATCATGATTATTCGGAATTTATCCTTCTTATTGTTTAAGAAAGTGGATATCTAAATCCAATCAATCACTGAGAAGCCAGATATATCTAGCTTTTATTACTCTGTACACGACAAATTTCACAGAACCCTTATCCTATCAGGGTTCTGCCTTCTTAAAATTGCCAAAATTTCCTTAAACTCTTCTTTTTTCCCAAAACCAATTAAACGCTGAATCGCCATTTGAACATAGTCTAAACCATAGCGAAATAAACTCATTGAGAGTCGTCCATGCTTCTTTATTTTTATCGCTTTTTTTTGATCATGTTGCCATTCACCCGTTAAGTAACACCAACAGAAGCTTATAGCTAACACCGCAATCAATTTTTTCACTCGTCTAGGGTCTGTCAAGCGCGTATTTTCAAGATTAAACCCGCGTCCTTTGAGACAACTGAATAAGGTTTCAATTTCCCAGCGTAATGCATAATCCTGAATAGCATTGGCATTAAACTGAGGAGAAACGACGAGTAAAAGCTCTCCATTTTCTAACTGTAGTGCACTTATATATAGTTTCACCCGACCAACCAAAATCCGTCGTTTACGACATTCAATTTGACCAACTTTAAGATGGCGAAATAAATCACTAATTTTATGATTCTTTCCTAAATGATTGGTGACAATGAAGTTTTTTTAACACGAATGCAGAAGTTGATGTCTTGTTCAATTAACCATGTAAACCACTGCTCACCGATAAACTCTCTGTCTGCGAACACATTCACAATACGGTCTTTACCAAAAATGGCTATAAAGCGTTGAATCAAAGCAATACGCTCTTTCGTATCTGAATTTCCACGTTTATTAAGCAATGTCCAAAGGATAGGTATCGCTATTCCACGATAAACGATTGCGAGCATCAGGATATTAATATTTCGTTTTCCCCATTTCCAATTGGTTCTATCTAAAGTCAGTTGCACTTGGTCGAATGAAAACATATTGAAAATCAACTGAGAAATTTGACGATAATCAAAATACTGACCTGCAAAGAAGCGCTGCATACGTCGATAAAATGATTGTGGTAAGCACTTGATGGGCAAGGCTTTAGATGCAGAAGAAAGATTACATGTTTGCTTTAAAATAATCACAAGCATGATGAGCGCAAAGCACTTTAAATGTGACTTGTTCCATTTTAGATATTTGTTTAAGATAAGATATAACTCATTGAGATGTGTCATAGTATTCGTCGTTAGAAAACAATTATTATGACATTATTTCAATGAGTTATCTATTTTTGTCGTGTACAGAGAATATCCTGAACTTATGAAAACTCTTATTTTGTTGCCTTTACTTAGTTGCTTGAGCCTGACAGCCTGTAGCTTGCCTGTTTCAAATTCGTCCTCTCAAATCACTTCAACTCAATCTATTCAAACCATTGCCAAATTATTTGATCAGGCACAAAGCTCTGGCGTTTTAGTAATTCAACGGGGCCCACATCTACAGGTCTATGGCAATGATTTGAGTCGTGCACATACCGAATATATTCCTGCTTCAACCTTTAAAATACTCAATGCCCTGATTGGCCTGCAACATGGTAAAGCCACGACCAATGAAATCTTTAAATGGGATGGCAAGAAGCGCAGTTTTGCAGCCTGGGAAAAAGACATGACTCTCGGCCAAGCCATGCAAGCTTCTGCTGTACCCGTCTATCAGGAACTGGCACGTCGCATTGGTCTGGAACTAATGCAACAGGAAGTGCAACGCATTCGATTTGGTAATCAGCAGATTGGTCAGCATATCGACAACTTCTGGTTAGTCGGACCTTTGAAAATCACCCCGGAACAAGAAGTCGAATTTGCCTCTGCGCTTGCTCAAGAGCAACTTGCCTTTGATCCTCAAGTCCAGCAACAAGTCAAAGCCATGTTACTGTTACAGGAGCGACAAGATTATCGACTATATGCCAAATCTGGTTGGGGTATGGATGTGGAGCCGCAAGTCGGCTGGCTCACCGGCTGGATCGAAACACCTCAGGACGAAATCGTGGCATTTTCACTGAATATGCAGATGCAAAGTAATATGGATCCGGCGATCCGTCTTAAAATTTTGCAGCAGGCCTTGGCCGAATTAGCGCTTTATCCGAAAGCTGAAGGGTAACGTAAATAGGCATGGGAAAAACGCCAAATTTAAGCTATATTTTTAAGAATAAACATTTAAATCTCTGTACACGACAAAAATAGATAACTCATTGAAATAATGTCATAATAATTGTTTTCTAACGACGAATACTATGACACATCTCAATGAGTTATATCTTATCTTAAACAAATATCTAAAATGGAACAAGTCACATTTAAAGTGCTTTGCGCTCATCATGCTTGTGATTATTTTAAAGCAAACATGTAATCTTTCTTCTGCATCTAAAGCCTTGCCCATCAAGTGCTTACCACAATCATTTTATCGACGTATGCAGCGCTTCTTTGCAGGTCAGTATTTTGATTATCGTCAAATTTCTCAGTTGATTTTCAATATGTTTTCATTCGACCAAGTGCAACTGACTTTAGATAGAACCAATTGGAAATGGGGAAAACGAAATATTAATATCCTGATGCTCGCAATCGTTTATCGTGGAATAGCGATACCTATCCTTTGGACATTGCTTAATAAACGTGGAAATTCAGATACGAAAGAGCGTATTGCTTTGATTCAACGCTTTATAGCCATTTTTGGTAAAGACCGTATTGTGAATGTGTTCGCAGACAGAGAGTTTATCGGTGAGCAGTGGTTTACATGGTTAATTGAACAAGACATCAACTTCTGCATTCGTGTTAAAAAAACTTCATTGTCACCAATCATTTAGGAAAGAATCATAAAATTAGTGATTTATTTCGCCATCTTCAAGTTGGTCAAATTGAATGTCGTAAACGACGGATTTTGGTTGGTCGGGTGAAACTATATATAAGTGCACTACAGTTAGAAAATGGAGAGCTTTTACTCGTCGTTTCTCCTCAGTTTAATGCCAATGCTATTCAGGATTATGCATTACGCTGGGAAATTGAAACCTTATTCAGTTGTCTCAAAGGACGCGGGTTTAATCTTGAAAATACGCGCTTGACAGACCCTAGACGAGTGAAAAAATTGATTGCGGTGTTAGCTATAAGCTTCTGTTGGTGTTACTTAACGGGTGAATGGCAACATGATCAAAAAAAAGCGATAAAAATAAAGAAGCATGGACGACTCTCAATGAGTTTATTTCGCTATGGTTTAGACTATGTTCAAATGGCGATTCAGCGTTTAATTGGTTTTGGGAAAAAAGAAGAGTTTAAGGAAATTTTGGCAATTTTAAGAAGGCAGAACCCTGATAGGATAAGGGTTCTGTGAAATTTGTCGTGTACAGAGCTTTTATTATTAAAAATAACTTATTTTAATTTATTTATTTTTAACTATTTTTTATATTGACACTCTGATAAAGATGACATAATTGCTTTTATATACTCAGGAACAATTTCACCTTCATACTCAATCATTGCTAATTTATCAATGACCTTAAAAAATATTGGCCAACTGAAGAGAAACGTTTCAAGATTCGCCTCAATCTGCTCAAATATTATAGATTTTTCGATCTTATTTATGATCCTCTTATTTCCTACAATGGCTTTTCTAACTTGATCTGGTGTCAAAGTATCAATATTAAGACCCAATTCTTTATAAGCAGCAATGACAGCGCCACCTAACTGATATTTTCGATGATCTGCTGCTGTTCTTTTTTTATTGATTTCTTTTTTTTGAATCTGGCTTAAGTACAGTTCTAAATCCTTATACTCCAATTTTTGTGCTTTAAACTTTAGATAACGAGTACACATCGTTTTCAAAATATTTGTCTTTGTTGGATCTAGTTCATTGTTCTGATATCCCTGATACAACTGCACAAACTTTTCTTCATAGTCTGTACGTTTTGGATTTTCAGACAACTCATCAAACAATAGCTTTAACTTCATGTGCTCACGATAAGGTTTTAAGGCCTCTTTCACTAAGATCTGTTGAGCTTCAGACAACATTTCAAAGTCGAAATCTTCAGCCTGTAGTGCATCGACAACTTGATTTTCTAATTTAGAACGAGGATCTTTTTCTAATAAAAACTCCACGAAAGCATGTAATTCCGCTACCTGAAGTAACTGAGCTGGTCTGCCTCTTTTCTTTGCTTTTTCCTGGGTCATATCATCTGCCGCTAAATTTTCAGAACTGCTACCGATTTAAATATGGTTTTACCATATTTAAATCGGGCAGTCTGAAAATAATTATTTAAATTAAAAATAAAATTTCTTGAAAAGAATTTTTATTTTTAATTTAAATAATTCGCACTTGACAGTTTCTCCTGATCGGAGAAACTAGTACGCAATGGGGCGATTCCCCCTTGACCCCCTTCAACCGGATTTTTCAGCCATCCAGGCATTCCAAATCCGGGCGGTTTTCATTCCGTTTCACTACATAAAAACCGGTCTAGAACCCAACAGAGGTAAGCATGGCCAGCTATCATTTCAGCGTCAAAAGTAAAAATAAAGGCTACGCCATTCAGCATTACCTCTACATTGCACGGCTAATGCAGTATGAGCAGGTTCGCAAAAACAGTAATGAGGTGCTGGAACATGTTGAGCCTGGCCGCTGTATGCCTTCTTTCGTTAAAGATCCAATCGAATTTTGGCATGCAGCAGATACTTATGAACGAGCGAATGCCAAGGCCTATATGGAGTATGAAATTGCCCTACCAAATGAATTCACGCCAGAACAGCGTAAAACGCTCATAGAGACATTTTTAGACAAACATGTAGCTAGCTTCAACTATCCACATTCATACGCCATACACAACGTAAAATCACGCATTAGTGGCGAAGAACAGCCCCATTGCCACCTCATGTTTTCCCTCAAAGCCGATGACGGCATTGAACGCACAGTAGAACAGTACTTTAAACGCTACAATCCTCAAGATCCGGCAAAAGGCGGTGCCAAGAAAATCCAACTCCAAAATGGTCATGATGATTATTCAGCTTTCCTGATCTATATCCGGAAACAATGGGAAAACCACCTCAATGATGCTTTGGCCGAGCACTGCCCTACTGTGACCTACCAGATTGACGGCCAAGACATAACCATCAAAAATCAGGTTTCAGCAGACAGCTATGAAAAATATAACGAGATCCACGGCACGCTATACCTTCCAGAGCCAAAACTAGGCGTTGGCCAACAAAATGCGACAGCGGAATATCTCGCCCAAATCCAAAAAATCAGAGAACACAACCAGCAAGAACGAAAACTCGAAGAACGCCAAAAGCAATTAGATCAACAACATGAATATTTTTATAGTGCTGAAAACCATCCATTTTCATCATTGGAAGTGATGTATTACCTGAATTATTTAGTGAAGAACCAGAAAAATAAGGAAAAACTGGAAAAAGATTTTAGTGAAATTATCAAAACCCAAGAGCCTATATTGCATCAAGAAGGCTGGAACCTTCAGAACATGAATCGAAAATTGAGAGATTCAGAGCATAACTCAACGCCATGCTTTGAGTTTGAAGTGCATTCCCAGCCAAAGTATCCATTACCCATGCAGAATAAGCCCCCTCAACCGGTTCAACCCGAACAGCCAAAGCCAAAATCTGATGATTATGATTACGGTGGTCCAGGTTTTTAAAATTATCTGGTTTTATTCAGGCCTTACAGAGCGAGTGTCTACGAGCGAACAGACACAATTAAAATTTTCGCCATGTTTTTTCCCTGATTACAAGCTCCCCTTTGCTGTAGAGATTTAGGTGCAGAGCATCCCGTAGGGTGCGAACAGATTGAATGTGCTTCTAGACCGAGCGAAGCGAGCATAAAAAAACTTATGAGCGAAGCGAATTCCGAGCTGCTTTTGCTTTTTTTGAAGTTATCACGAGATTAACCCAAAAATGGCCCCTTCGAACTGAGCGTAAGCGAAGTTCAATAGAGTTTGAGCGTAGCGAAAACATAGGGCAATTTTTAAAGGTGTATATATTTTTTAATATTTTTAACTTTTAAATACTTTTAGAACGTCTGTAATGCTCATATAGAAAGGATTATAGATATTTAATTCATACATTTACCTAGGAAACTCCATACATTTACCTAGGAAACTCCATACATTTACCTAGGAAACTTCATACATTTACCTAGATCTTCATACATTTACCTAGATATAAATAATCTCTATATTTTTAGCTAATTTTAGTTCTTTCACTATTTGTTTTGATTGATTCTTATACTTATAATTTATAAATCAGACTATTTTTTATACTCCAAATTTATAGATGGATAATTTTTTATACTTTGATAAAGATCAAAAAATTAAAAAAACACTGTACAAAAGAATAATCATACATTTTTCTAGGTTTGACTTTACTATTGTTAGCTCATATATTCATACATTATCAAATATGTATGAATTAAAAAAATATGGATTCTCAATTAGATACTATAGTAGTTGATGATCATGAATACCCTATTCAAAAGCCTGTAGCTCAATATCCAGCAGAATATACAGTCATGCAGAATAGGATGATCGAAGCGTGGAATAGCATGTCCGTAGATGAAAAAAGGATCTTTATTTTAGCTAGCCCTATAGTTCGTCTTAATCCAATGAGTGAATCTAGTAAATTTACTATTACTGCTAAAGACTTTGCTGAAGCATGTGATATCGAACTAGGCAGTGCCTACTCTCAATTAAAAAGAGCTGCTGATGATCTTCGTGGAAGATACTTTTCTTACATAAATACAAAAGGTAATCGCGTGTCGGTTCACTGGGTAATTCGTATTGAATATGCAGATGGAAAAATAAGCTTTTACTTCACAAATGAAGTCCTGTTTATGTTGTCTATATTTAATAACAATCATCCATACACAAAGTTTACAATTAAAGAAGTTTTACAGCTAAGAGGATCCCACTCCATCCAGCTTTATCAATTATTAAAACAATACGAAAATATAGGACACAGAGATTTCAAAGAAGAAGAGTTCAGAAATATATTCGAGTTACAAAATAAGTATTCCTTGCTTTGGAATTTAAAAAAAAGAGTTATCGTACCAGCGGTATCAGAAATTAATAAATCTACTGAACTACAAGTATCTTTCTCCAACCTTAAAGATGGCAAAAAAATTACAGGTTTTAGATTCGTAATTGGAAAAAAAGAAACTACGAAGCCTTCTAAAGAAAAGAAAAAAGAAAAGCCTCTTACAGTTAGCCAAATTGATTTGTTCTCAAACAAACTTGCCTATGACTCAGCTTTTGCGAACCAATATAGTGAAGTTGGTGAGAGTTATGAGGATTTTGCTAAACGAATTGCTAATCAGCTAATAGACCCTGCAAAAGTAAGAGAATATATGCCTTACTTAAAGCAGTTAGGATTCAAGTCATTAAGTTAATTGACACTGTCAATTGAATAGTCAATTATTAACATGACTTGATAACAACTTTACAACTATGAAAAAGCTATCAGTATCGGAACTTGCAAAGCTATATGGATATTCACGACAAGCTATATATGCTCATATTAATAAAGGAAATTTATCTAAAAGCTCAGATGGTTTGATTGACTTTGCAGAGGCACTTAGAGTCTTTGGAGAACCACAAAACAAAAATGTAACTGTCAATCAAAGTAAATCAACTGACAGTCAAAACTTAACAGAAATTGACATGCTAAAACGTCAAGTTGACATGCTTGAACGTCAATTAAACCAATCAATTTTGCGAGAAAATCAGTCTTTAGAGAGAGAAAACTTCTACCAAGAACAAATCGAAGCAATGCAACGCCTACTGGAAGCCCCAAAACCTCCAAAGGTAGAAGATCCAACACCAGTTGCCCCCCCCCAAGAGACTGTTGAATCAAAAGAAGAAGCTGAGATTCAGACTGAGATCCAAGAGCCTAAGAAGCGAATTCCAGTACCAGAGCATATTGAACCTGAACCTGAAAAAAGAGGCTTTTGGAGCCGTTTTTTTAGACCCTATGATTAACCACGATTGTTTACCTGATATGAACAAAGTCGTGAAACATTGATCAAATAATAAGCGTGGAACGTGAAAAATCATAAAAAAAACCCACCTTGGGGAAGATGGGCTATCAACTAGAAACTACAGCATTGATTTCTAAGTGGAATTATAATGCATTTCGTATAAGGTGTATTATGTTAATTTTAGGGAATCTTAACATTTTCTTAGAAAGAGGATAAATCTAATAAAATTAAGAAATTCACAAAATATATTGTAGAATCATTGACTAAGTTATTTTTAATTATGCATAAGTTATATGTTGGATTCTCCTGAAAAATTAAACCTATTGAGGATATTAATAAAAATTCTGTGGCAATAGATGCATTAAATGAAAGGGAATAGCCAAGAGAAAGCGTAGAAATAAACCTACGCTTTAAAAAAATAAATTATTCCACTTAACGTAAAATCTCATCTACAAAATTCAAAATGACAACAGCAACTCGATGTCTATCTAGTTTACTTAAAGTCATGTATAACTGAATTAGATGATGGTGGATATTACCCAATCATGGCTAGACTAGTAAGAACTTCAGTTAAGTTCCTAATAACATTATCTTAATAATAGTAGTTGAATTATGACGCATCCAGTTATTGAACAAATTAATAAGGCCGATAAAGCGATTGTTGCTGAAGATTTTGATACGCTCATGGATATTTATACAAATGATGCTGTATTAGTTGTTCAGCCTGGTCAAAATGCAGTAGGTAAAGATGCTATTCGTAAAGCCTTTGAAGCTATCGCTATATATTTTAAAAATGGACTACAAGTAAGACAACAAGGTATAGAAGTTCTTGAAACTGGAAACTCAGCCTTAGTCTTGGCCAATACCATTGTATCAGCACCCAATTATCCTGAAGTAATCCGTAAAGCAACATATGTATTTACAAAGAATTCCGAAGGCACTTGGCTATGCTCGATAGACAATTCATATGGCCATGAAATCATAGGTACGTATTCAAAATAATACAGAATAGAGTCCATTTAACATAATGGCTGTTATACGCAATAAAAAAACCTGGGCACCAACCCAGGTCTAAAATTTAAAAAACAGATAAATATCAGTGCAATAAACTCATTTTTCTAATTTCGCATAACGTGTATTATGTTAATTTTAGTAGAACTAATAAATCTATATATTTGAAAATGTCATTTTACTCAATTAAATACTCTTCAGATATTTCACACTGTTCAACAAAAAAATGATCATGTGAAACTAAAATTACAGCGCCCTGATATTGGCTAATAGCCTGCGATAGAAGCTCTCTAGACTCAATATCTAAATGATTTTCTGGTTCATCAAGCAATAATAAATCAATACCATCAGGATAGTGACTCATTGCTAATAATGCGACTTTCAATTTTTCACCACCACTCAGTTCTGATAGTTTTAATAAAGCTTTTTCACGACGAATACGTAACTGACCTAACAAATTTCTCCACTCAACTTCAGTAAGATTGGAGTTATAAAGTGCAAGGTTTTCGATTACGGATAAATCATTATTTAATAAACTAAAGTTTTGATCTAAATACAAACATGTTCCACTAAAGAAAATATCATCACGTTGATGGGTAGAAATCAATTTCAATAAGGTTGATTTACCAATTCCATTAGCACCTTTAAGATGGATTTTTTCGCCAGCTTTCAATGCAAAATTAATTTTATTTGTTGCTGTATGGGGTAGCTTTAAATCATAAATTCTTAAAATCTCTCCTTGCTTCGTACTCTGTAAGTGGAATTCAAACTTCTGAGCTTTGATTTTTTCTACAATGGTCTGCCTATTAATCAGACTATTTTTCAAATCATCAGTTTGTCGAGTTTGTTGGGCACGTAGCTTACCTAAGCTTTGTCCAGCATTTTCCTTTTTGAAATCTAGAACAGTCTTTGCTTGAGAATTAGAATCACGAAGTTCATTGCCTTTAGATTGACGTTTATTCGCTTTCATTAAGCTATCATGTTGCCGTTGTTTTAACTGCTTTAATTCTTTTTTCTCATTATTAATAGACTGAGTTAATGCATCCATGTGTAGCTGATGCTGTTGAATGTAATGCTCATAATTACCTTTGTAGTGTTGTAAGCCTAATTCAGTTAAAGCATAAATATGTTGGACTTGATTGAGTAATTGGCGATCATGACTAATCAGGCATACACCACTAGGGTGTGCCAAAATACTCTCAATTAACCATTGTCTAGATGTTGAGTCTAAATGGTTGCTTGGTTCATCTAAAAGTAGATAGTGATCCTTTTTTAAAAACAAACGACATAAAGCCAGCTTTGTTTTTTGTCCTTCACTCAGTTTTTCTGTTGGAAAGTTCAAATCCGTAGGTAAGTCAGCATTTTCAAGTATATTTTGCCATTTTTGTGGTAAATCCCAGGTATTTTCAACTAACTCATAATCATCAAAACTAGCTGTATTGTTCTCTATACGCCGAAAAGCATGATGTAAATGATCTACCTCTAATGCTTGTGCAATATTTTCAGCATTAAGGCGTTCTAATTGTGCCAAATAATCATGTTGGATATTCCATGAAACTTGACCACTATAATGAATATCTAAAGCTTGGCTTTGATCTAATATTCTGAACAATAGGGATTTACCTAAACCATTACGTCCAATTAATGCAGAAACCTGTCCTGATAAAAGCGTAATGTTTAGCTGATCAAACATTTTCTGTGTAGAAAATTCTAAATTTAAGTTTGAAGCAATACATGCATGTTGCATAAAAAATTCCTCATGTAGAGGATATGCAAAATAGTGAAGATTAACTTATAAAAAACAATATATTATTTAGGATATAAAGTAGAGACCAAGAATATATAGCCACAAGTAGAATCTATTTTGCACATCAAAAGTTTAAAAATAATGATGAGAAAATGACTTACTTCATTGGCGTTACTCTTGGGAGGATGATTTGAATAAGGTTATTTTATAATGATAAGACAATCTGTCAAGCTTGTACTAAAGCTTCTAAAAGTTATTTAACATAATGGTGGTTATACGCAATACACTTGTATATTAATATAAATATCAAATACTTAATAAAACCAGAAAAATCTAAAAATGCCCCAAAAGCCGATTTTGAAACAAGTCGGCTTTTTTATGAGCAGTTTTGGAATGTTTTGCCAATAATTTTGACTAAAAATTACGCTTCTCAACTTGAGAGATACAATTTTGTGATACATTATTGTATATACAAATTTGAATGTTTTTTATGAAACAGTATTTCGAATGGGATGAGGCTAAGAATCGAAAGAATCAGAAAAAACACGATGTCTCTTTCGAAACGGCAAGCCTTGTTTTTGATGATCCATTAAGGATCTCAATCCAGGACAGACATACCGATGGTGAAGAACGTTGGCAAACCATTGGAAAAGTAAAAGGCGTACTAATGCTGTTAGTAGCTCACACCATCTTTGATGAAGATGACTGTGAAATCATACGAATCATTAGTGCAAGACAAGTCACTAAGGCGGAGCGAGATAGATATGAGCATGGTTAGATACTCACGCAAAGAACTGAATGAAAAATTCAGCGACAAGCAAGATGCTGAAATTCAACGCTTGCTTGCTAAGGGAACGGTTCCTGACGATCAGCTAGATCTCTCAGATATGCCTGAAATTACCGACTGGAGCAATGCTGTACGCCATAATCAATTCTATCGCCCAGTGAAGCAACAAACTTCCATTCGTTTAGATGCTGATGTACTTGCATGGTTTAAAGCTCAAGGCAAAGGCTATCAAACACGAATGAATGAAATTTTGCGGGATGCCATGCTAAAAGAATTAAAAAATCATCAGTAAAAATGGGAGCTTAAGCTCCCATTGTTGACTTCGTATAACGTGTATTATGTTAATTTTAGATAGTATTAAAGATAAATAGTTTCACTAATCAAACTAAATTGCTTTTTGTTCCAATAAGCGCATTCTAATCAGTGCAATGGTAAGCACTATTTTACTAACCTTTTGTTTATTTGGTGCTGCGAAACTCCATAGTAAATACCCGCCTGCGGCTCCCCAACCTACTGGACCTAAAATAATACTTAAAAATGAAGAGGCACCTGTAAATACTCCAAATCCTAAAGCACCTAATCCTAGTTTAGATAGAGTCATAGACATCAGCATATAGGTAGTAAAGCCACCTAATTCACCTATAACGATTAAGCCAGCTACACCGGATGAAATTTTTTTACTATCAATTCCCTTTTCAATAGCTAGTGCTTGAATAGCTTTATCGAACTCAAGTTTTTCTTTGGTACTCATTTTTTCATAAGTCATTTCCATGAACTTATAAATAATTTTTTCTTCCAACTTAACTGTATGATTAATAATAAATTCATATAATCTGTTTTCTATATTTTTCTTATCTTCTTTATACTTATCTACATTGTTTTTATAAACTTTTTTTGCTGCAGTTAATTCTGAAGTT
>NZ_JAHZSX010000006.1:0-11040 GCF_020982655.1 Acinetobacter sp. PW68
GAAAAATCATAAAAAAAACCCAACTTGGGGAAGATGGGCTATCAACTAGGAAATACAGCTTTGAATTATAAGGATGATTATAACGCATTTCGTATAAGGTGTATTATGTTAATTTTAGAAAAACTGATTAATTATCAAATTAAAAATATAAGAGCGCATCAAAAAATATTTAGCTATAAACTTTTCTCAAAGTTATTAGGATAAAATTCAGATCCATCTTTCACAATTACCTCAGCTACCAAGACAGGTTCATTCTCACTGAAATAATAAAGTGTTCTATTACCATATTCGCATATTTCAAGTTTTATGAAAAAATTAGAATCCTTGGAATAGATCATTTCCTCCTTCTTTTCTCCTTGCAATACAGCAGAAGCGATGAACCCAACACCTGAAACTAAAAGAAAAATATAAGAGTCAAAGGAGATAGCTCCTGCAACACACATAATAAATACTACAATGCTTATACCATTCATTTCTTTTGCTGTTTCAACAAAATGAACGGGATAGCTTAAAATTACACTTAAGTCATCTAATTCTTGTATCGCATCATTAGTTTTATACTTATAAATACCTTTTAAAATTCCAAATACGCTAGTTGAATCTAAAAATAAGTCCTTGAGTACCAATTCTGTGACAATCTGAGCCTTGACCTTTTTTTTGAGACTGTCACATTCATTTCTAAAAAACTCAGACTTTTTACGACATTTTTCAACAATAGGGTCTAATTGTTCTAGCTTCTTAACATATGACATCCAAATGATGTAATAAACGAAAAAGAATAATAGTCCGATACAAGCAATAATCGAGTCAGTTGTTGGATTCATAATTAAATTTAGTAGAATAATATAATCTAAATTATACACTTATGTGAAAGATAAAAATTGATTGAAATATCAAATGCTAATTAAAAGCGACTTAAAAATTCACTTTAACAGTCTCCATTTAACATAATGGTGGTTATACGCAATACACTTGTATATTAATATAAATATCAACCACTTAACGAAACAAGAAAAACCCAAAAATGCCCAAAAATCCGATTTTGAAACAAGTCGGCTTTTTTATGTTCGATTCTGTAATATTTTGCCAATAAAAAATGGAACAACTTTGCAAAATTTACAATTTTGTATTAACATTTTTATATTAACAAAAAGCGATGCAACTATGGAAATTGAGTTTTCATGGGATGAGCATAAAGCAGAAATAAACCTTAAAAAGCATGGTGTAGCTTTTGAAGATGCAACATTGGTTTTTTACGATGCTCATGCCTTATATAAACAGGATCGCTTTGAAAATGGTGAATATCGTTGGCAAGCGGTAGGTATGGTACATGGGCAAGCTGTTTTATTGGTGGCCCACACAGTACAAGACCATAATGGAATGGATCATATCCGCATTATTTCGGCACGACAGGCAGAGAAAAAAGAGAGGAAACAGTATGAGCAAAACCGTTACTTACAAAATGGATTTGAATAATCCTCCTGTTTTGTCTGAAGAACAAAAGGCAAGACTTGAAGCTTTGGCTAAACGCCCAGACAGTGAAATAGACTTTTCAGACATTCCTGAACTTGATGAAAGTTTTTGGAAAAATGCAGTGCAAAATCCATTTTACAAGCCGACTAAACAAGTAACTACGGTTCGCATCGATGCAGATGTCATGCAGTGGCTAAAAGCCCAAGGCAAAGGCTATCAAACACGAATGAATAAAATTTTACGGGATGCCATGCTAAAAGAATTAAAAAATCATCAATAAAAATGGGAGCTTAGGCTCCCATTTTTGACTGCGTATAAGGTGTATTATGTTAATTGTAGAAATTCTTAATAATGTTGCAATTTACTCAAAAGTGAAACACAAAACTAACGGATAAGAAATTCATTTCTATACGATAGAATTTATTTTTATACGATAAAAACTTTACATTTTAAATTATATCGTATAGATTAAATAAAAATAACGTATAGGATGAAAAAAATGACTCAAGTTATCGGTATCTTTACAGGAAAAGATTTAAAGTGGATGGAATCAGAGGGTGGTTCTGGATATTGGATTGCTCGAACAGACCGTATTAAAAGTGCTAAATATGTAATATTTATCCGAAATCATCGAGAGACATGGGCTGTCAAGGATGGGCTTGGACATGGTCAAGCATTCATGATTGGTAAAATTTCGGGCTGTATTCCAACAAAAAAATATGAGGGCAGAAAATTAATTCAAATCAGTGAATATGCTTTATTGCCTAATACAGAACAATTTAAACAAGCATGGAAAAAATTAACCGCAGGCCAGAGATATCCCGTTGCTTATTTGAATACAAATGACCTATTAGAAAAACTTGATTTTGATATAGCTGCTGTGGAATGGTCTGTATTTAATGCGAATCCTAATGCTGAAAAAGATTCAGAGACTTTTGAAAAATCTAGTGATCTAAATAGTTTTGATGAAACCAAAGAGCTATCAGTAATTATTGCCGAAGCAAAAGAAATGATCGCTCATGCAGCAGGTATTGAAGTTGATAAAGTGAATATTCAAATTAGCTTTTAAACTAACCCTAGAAAATCCGATATCCTCAGGACATCATAAATGAAGTGAAAAGAAAGTTCCCCAAACAACTTCATTAAAAATAATTAAAGGTAATAAATCATGCGTACCGATCTACTTTTAGAATTAGCTGATTTCTTAGAAAAGCTTGATCCCAATAGATTTGATATTCGCACTTGGAGAAGACCGTCTAAGGACTCCGTTGGCTTCGTGAGTGATAAACAACTACTCACTGACTGTAATACGGTTGCTTGTGCTATTGGATGGGCTGTGACTTTGCCAAATTGGAAGGATGCAGGATTCTATATGGACAGGTTAGACATCACTAAAGAACATCTTAGTAGTCCATTAAGTAAGCCATATACAATGGCTATTATTAAATGGAAAGGACATACTGATATTGACTCTTATGATGCTTTACAAGCAGGGTTAAATCTTCCAATTGGTATGGCCGAGGTTCTTTTTGACTTCAACAACTATGCTGATGAAGAATATACAGATGGGAAAACTGTAGCCGAACGAATCCGTGAATTTTGTAGTACACCATCAGAAGAACTCATTGATTTAGTGGTTTCATATACTGATACTGAGTAAGTTCCACAGGCATAAAAAATTAGAAAACTCAATAAAAATGGAGGCTTATCCTCCATTTTTAAAATGCGTATAACGTGTATTATGTTAATTTTAGGAAATCTTAATGCATCTCTATCTGTAATTATATTTACAGTATCAATAATGCTCTAACACGACGTGATACGACGCTTTATTTTAAAAAAAACTGGCCTTTTGAATCCAAAAATGTAAAAATTACTTTAAATCATCAATCGTGTTTTCAATATGCCTCTTAATATAGCTTCTTTTTTCTCTGGTGCAGGCGGTCTAGATCTTGGCTTCAAACAAGCAGGTTTTGACATCATTTTTGCCAATGAATTTGATAAAGATATTTGGGCTACCTATGAGCATAATCATCCTGAAACAACTTTAGATAAGCGTAGTATCACCTTAATCAATGAATCTGACGTTCCAGATTGTGATGGCATTATCGGTGGTCCACCATGCCAAAGTTGGAGCGAAGCAGGTTCACGAAGAGGCATTGAAGATAAAAGAGGGCAACTCTTTTTCGATTTTATTCGTATTCTTGAAGCTAAAAAGCCATCATTTTTCTTAGCTGAGAATGTTAGTGGAATGCTAGCTCCTAGACATAAAGATGCTCTCGAGAACATCAAAAATACCTTTCTTGAAGCTGGTTATGATCTTCATTTTAAACTTCTAAATGCAGCAGATTTTGGGATTGCTCAAGATCGAAAACGAGTTATTTTTATTGGTTTTAGATCTGATCTCAATGTCGATTACTCATTTCCAGAGCCAACACAAGAACCTAAGCATCTAGAAGATATCATTAAAGATCTAGAACATAATGCTGTACCAGCACTGAATAAATCAAAACCGAACCCAGATGTTGAAATTGCCAATCATGAATATATGACAGGTGGCTTTTCATCTATGTATATGTCAAGAAACCGTGTTAGAGCATGGGATGAACCATCTTTTACTATTCAAGCTGGTGGACGACATGCCCCTATTCATCCAAGCGCACCGAAAATGATAAAACTAGAACAAGATAAATTTATGTTTTCACCGAAAGGTGAATATAGACGTTTAAGTGTTCGTGAATGCGCTCGTATTCAAAGTTTTCCAGACAATTTTATTTTTAAATATACAGATGTAAATCATGGTTATAAGATGATTGGGAATGCAGTAAATGTTGATTTTGCTCAGATATTAGCTGAGAGCATTCTTCGTGTATTAAAAAAATCAATCGCTATTAAAAAAGCAAGCTAATAAGGATGAAATCATAAAATGGCAAATACACTTCAAGCATTCAACCTCTTGTGCGATACAGTTATTGAAGCATTTGATGAAAATTATAATGTATCGAACCGAGTTAATCAGGTGGGTGACGCTTTGGAGAAGTTTGTAAAAGACTTATATGCCAATAGTCTAAATAATCCAGACCACATGCCCTTACATCAACAGGTATTTTCTTACCTAGGCAATAAAAACAATCCACCTGATGCGATTTTGCGAAACAGTGATGCTATTGAAATCAAAAAGGTAGAATCGCAAACAGGAAGTATTGCCTTAAATAGTTCATTTCCCAAAGATTATTTTTATAAAGATGATCCCTTAATCACCAAAAACTGTCAAATATGTGAAGATGATTCATTATTAGACAGTGAGAAACAGTGGACTAAAAAGGATATGCTCTATGTGGTTGGTGTTGTAAAAGACAAAGTCTTAAAGGGTATTTGGTTTGTTTATGGTGACTGCTACTCAGCCGATAGATCAGTTTATCAAAATATTAAAAACACAATTACAGACGGTATTAAACAATTAGATCTAGAACTTATCAAAACTAACGAAATTGCCAAGGTCAATAAGGTTGATCCTTTAGGTATTACTGATTTACGAGTGCGTGGCATGTGGGCTATTCAGCATCCAGCGAGAGTCTTTGCTCATCTAAACTTAAACACCAGCTCGCCTTTTTTTGCTCATTTAATTATGAGTAAGCGCAAGTATGATAGCTTTCCCGAAATAGATATTGAAAATCTAAATCAAATCGTTGAGTCCAATGTATCTGTTTCAAAATTAGAGACTAAAATCTATGACCCAAATAATCCAGCAAAAAATATTGATGCTCTAGTATTCAGTTTAAATAGATGACTTAAAACTTTATCTATTTAACATAAAATCTCTTATACGAAATTCAGATGTAAGCCACTGAATAGCCAACGATTTTATAGACACCTTTTAGTTAGATTTTTTCAGTTTTTATAAGAACTACTGATTAGGACCTTGACGCCCTGCTTTTTACTGGATAATCTTATTTTAACGCAGCAAAATCTGTGTCCAGGCGTGAGAACCTGATAAAATCTAGGTGCAATTAAATGTCGCACTTGCGGCTATTTTTTTGCCTACTGTTAAGCAGTCCCTATGGTAGCTTAGCAGGGCAGCTTCGTGCTGGCTGATCCTAGATTCAGTATTCTCACCCCTGTTAAGTTGCCTCCATTGCCGTGAGAAGTGATGGAGATAATTAAACTCTTATCTAGGAAACTGCTATGCATATTAAATTCAATGATGCAAACCCATGCATCCCAAAAAACCTCGCTAAACAACTGATTGTCGAAAGCGCTAAACTTCTGAATCATCAACAACGCCAAGCCTTGCTCGATATTTTCATGACTTTAGATCAGGCGGAAAAAACAGCTGAAAAGACACTTCAGCAACATGCTGTAGCGCAACAAAGCACCCACAACTTTTCTCAAGATCACGAATACCAAGAAGACAATCAGGAATATTGGTCAGGTCATTACTATGATTCTTACAGTCAAGAATATCCGGAAGATTGGGTAAAACGGACTCAGTCCACCCCACATCGTCATAAGCTCCCTAGAACTACTTACTGATCGTGGGGGGTTCCTCTTTAAAAGTAGGCATCATAATCCGAGCTACTCGACAGAGTTGGCTCGGATGAATACCGGGGAAACTGAGGGATTTGAGAACCTGATTACAGTCGTTGAACTGCATATTAAAGAACTCAATACCTCTGCCTTTCAAAATGTGTTTCCTGATATTGGCTTTCATCAAATTTATATTCAAATCTTTCATTTCATTAATCCCTCTTTACATTTCACAATCCAGTCCTGAACTGCGCTCAGCAGCCCGTTGCTTTGCTTGTAGCTCTTTGCGCTTATCTAACTCATCTAGAGCCTTGAAGATATATCCTGGATTAAATCCGCTAACTTTTGTTGATACTGCTCGACTGAGTTCATTCTCTCGCTGATTTGGTTCGCCAGTGGCTTCGTTTGCTTCTCTATTTCTGCTTGCACCAGGCTCGGCAAAATCTCCCTTAACAAGCTTCTCAATTCTTCTTGTACGTCTAAAGAACTCACCAATTTCGTCACATGCGTCTTTAAAACGGTCGCCAATTCGTTCTGTAAAGCCTCTGAAAAATGCTCTGAGACTGTCTGCTCTGAGAGTTTTTTCACTATTTCCTGATAGCGTTTGACGATCTGCACTTCTTCCTCGCTCTTTTTGAGTAAGATCGCTGTGTAATCTTCTAGTTGCTGCAAGGCTTTCTCGTGCAATCCTAGTGCTTTCTGCTGCTCTTCCAGCTGCTTCAAGGCCTTCTCTTGCTGCTGCTGTTGCTGCTTCAATTGCTGTTGTTGTTCTTCGATAATCCCCAATAGCTGGGCTTCTAGACTGCTCATTTACTTCTATTTCTCCACTATTACCCGATAATTGCCCTCGTAATGCGGAGCTTTCGGGTCTATCTGTACGCACAATTGTTTGTCGCAAGTCAAAAGATTCAAGGTTGCTCCCCTCACTCGTAAATCCTCGATTTGCTGGTTCATTCGGCTTAACTGATTTTTTTGGTAATTTAGATAAAGTCCTGTTGCTATACTGCTCATAACTAAAACGCCAACTAGAATAATCAACGGCCAAACTGACGTAATAAGGGCTTTTTTCAAAGTCGCTTGGCGCACTATATCTTCTTGTAAGCGGTTCGACTCTTGCAAGATCTCCTCTAAGCTCTCGACTTGCTTCTGGCAGGCTGCCTGAATTTCGGTGATTGCTTCTGTATGTGCTTTCTGCAACGTCTTCTTGTCTGTTGTAATCTGCTCGATAATCTCGCTCGTGGCTTCGCTCTGCTGATTTTTCAACGCCTCCTTGTTGGTCAAGATTTGGGTCTTTAGCTCTTTCGTGGCTTGCATGTCCTGCTTTCTCAAGCTCAGCGTCTCTTTGCTGATACTTCTGCTGAAATTCTCGGATCTTGCCGTCAATTTGTTCTGCGTATCGCTGAAGATTTTCTCTATAACGCTTTCGAGCTTCTCTTCTGTATCGTTCTGACGCTTCTGCTGTAAGGCTATCGCCCTCTGCTCCAAATCTGAAATTCTGCTCATAAATAGCACCTTCTAAGCGAATAGGGCGTGAGTTTTCATCGCCATAAGGATTTCTAATGGAAATGGCTTTTGCTGTTTCTTTAGTGACATCTAACCCAAGATCAATAAGCCACTGTTTCATGCTCTCACGGTCAGTAATAAAGCCTTCTTCAATTTGTTTTTTTGCTGCTACATCTAAAACTCTTTTGATGTCTGCGGTATTTTTAGGCAGGCTTTTCTTAGTTTTGATGTCTTGGCGAAACATCGGATCGTCTGGGTCATGTAACTGATGCTCAAAGTTAATAATCTTCTTAAACAGATCAACTCTCGGCATATCGGCCTCATGATAGAAGGGCTGTAGCCGGTTTCCTGTCAGGATTTCAGTGTTTGGAATCAAGAAATTTAACTCAAGCCTGCGCTCCCCTGTTTCCTCGTTTATCTTGTCCCGATGCTCAATCCAAAGCACTCGATACTGATCTGAACTCATACCTGGAAAAAGACAGTGCTCAAAATCGGCCATGATTTTGCGCTTGGCTTCATCTGATAAATCGCTCTCGTAAAAACTCAGGCATCCGGACGTATATTTTTTTGCAAAAGGCGAACTGTCTATAAGTCCTGCAACTTCTTGCTCATTACCACTTAAAATTTTTGCATGCTCACGGTCGCGCTTTTTCCCAAGAAAGTAATCAAGCGGCCCTTTTGAAAGTCCAGCGCCATATCTGAAAAATTCGACAATCATTTTAAGTCTCGTCTCAGTGCTTCAAGGTTTTCATTGATAGCAATCAACAGGTGAAACAGTCTCACAGCATCAAACGGCTCACCTTTAGCAATATCAGTATTTAAAGCTTTTGCGACCTGATTAATGTTGTTACCAATTCTTGAAAGTTCGAGTAAAAACTCTCGATCAAGTTTTGTATAAACATGCTTTTGTTCTCTCCCGCCTACTGCTGCCATAGCTGACTCACGTAAGAATCTAGCGATATTTTCAACATTCCCATCTCTTAGTTTTTGAAGCTCGGTATCTGACATTCTCACCTTGTAAACTTTGTTTCTCGTTTTCATTTTCGACTCATGCTGCTTTTGCTTTTTACCGCCAAGCTTGTCTTGGCGGTCGGGGGGTTTCGGGGTCTCCCTGAACAAGGTCATAGAACCAATTTTTGAGCGAAGCGAAAAAAGGGGTCTCTATGTATCCTTGCGTTCCAATACTGATTCACCTGACGTTAGCAGAAATAAAAAAAACGAATCCCCGATAGTGGTGTTTTTGAATTTTTTTTCTGATGCTAATAAATGAATAAATTTTTCAGGCGTGTTCAAGAACAGAAAGTAGCGAGTGAGCTGGTATGTTTCTGAGATTCTGATGTGAAGTGTTGAAAGAGATAAGGCTCATTTTTATCTGTATGCGTGCAATTTGAGTCCTTCCGGTAGATATAGAGCGAGTGTCTACGAGCGTCACACTGAAAAGTTGCGCCTAGACTCCCTGCAAAACCGCTTTTAAGTGCTTTGAACTCTAGAAAATCTACATTTTTATGTAGTCTTATGCACCCAGACCGAGCAAAGCGAGTAAAAAGCTTTATGAGCGAAGCGAATTCATCATGCTTTTGCTTTTTATTGAAGTCACAACGAGATGAGCCAAAAAATTGCCCCGACGAATCGAGCGAAAGCGAGATTCAATAGAGTTTGAGGGCAATTTTTCATGATTCAGGTTTTTAATTATTTTAAGGTTTTTAAATGTTTTTAACTTAGTTTTAATTATTAAATTTCAATAACTAACCTTTGTATTCCCCCACGTTTAGTTACCCATTCCCCCACGTTTAGTTACCCATTCCCCCACGTTTAGTTACCCATTCCCCCACGTTTAGTTACCCTCCTAATTACACCCTTAACTACACAGTTGCAGTTATACCCACATTGCTATAATCTGTGGGTATAAAAATATTTCAATTCAGTCTATGTCAAAAGAATTAGTTGTAAAAACCAATCGGTTAAACCAAGCTTTTCAAACTCTATCTTTATCAGAGTTTCATATTGTTCAATTAGCCATTGTTGATGCTAGACATACGGGTACTGGACTAAGTACAGATACTCCTTTACGAATAGATGCTTTGAGATATGCTGAAGTTTTTGGGACAACAAGGCAAAATGCTTATCAGAGAATGAAAGAAGCAGAGGATTCTTTATTTAACAGAAGATTTAGCTTCTTTGATGAAGATGGGAAATTAGTCAAAAGTAGATGGATTCAGCAAGTAAAATATCTAGATGATGAAGGGGCTATTGAACTTGTTTTCACTTTAGCTGTTGTACAAGGCATAAGTAAAATTGATGGTATTAAAGACTTTTTTACTCAATATTTACTAAGCCAAACAGCCCAGCTTAACAGTACATATTCAGCAAGATTATACGAGTTATTAATTCAATGGAAAGCTATTGGAAAAACGCCAGTATTTGAATTAGCAACTTTTAGAGAACAACTTGGAATTGGTGTTAATGAATACAAGCGTATGGATCACTTTAAAACTAGAGTTCTTGACTTAGCCATTTCTGAAATTAGCGAAAAAACAGATATAGAGGCAACCTACCAACAGCATAAAAAAGGCCGTTCAATATCTGGTTTTTCTTTTTCTTTTAAACAAAAAAAATCTAAAACTAAATCATTAGAAAATCAGACAATATCTGGCAATCTAGATCTTTTTTCAAAAAAAATGACTGACTCTCAACGCCACTTATTTTCCAATAAGCTATCTGAACTTCCTGAAATGAGTAAATACTCTCAAGGAACTGAAAGCTATCCTCAATTCGCAGTAAGAATTGCTGAAATGCTTAAAGATTCTGAGAAGTTAAAAGAGTTTGCTCCCATGCTTGAAAAGGTTGGCTATCGTTAAATCATTGATGTAACGTTACATTACTAAATATTGTCTACTGACATACAGACTTTTACTTGGGTTACATGATGAAAGCACTATCTGTTATTGAATTAGCTCAACTCTATGGAATGAATCGTCAAAGTATCTATAAACGTATAAATAAAGGGGATTTATCAAAAAATAGTGATGGGAAAATAGATTTATCTGAAGCCATACGAGTATTTGGCGAACCATCTAATAAAAATAATAATGTAACTACGTTACAGTCTACTACGGTACAAAAAGATACAGAAGTAGACATGCTAAAACAGCAAGTAGACATACTTAAAAAACAGCTAGAACTTGCACATGAGCGAGAAGTTTTCCAAAGAGAACAGCTAGAAGCAAAAGACAATCAAATAGAAGCAATACAACGACTGTTAGAAGCTCCAAAAACCAATATGACTACGTTTACCGATCATAAACCTAGCCAAGATATAGCAACGGATCCTCGGTCAGAACCTGAGCCGAAACATGACGGATTGACTACTCCGGAACAAACGGAAAATAAGCGGATTCCCGTACCGGAGCACGTTGAACAGGAGCCGGAGAAAAGGGGCTTTTGGAGCCGTTTTTTTAGACCCTATGATTAACCACGATTGTTTAACTAATATGAACAAAGTCGTGAAACATTGCTTAAATAATAGGCGTGGAACGT
>NZ_JAHZSX010000007.1:0-1196 GCF_020982655.1 Acinetobacter sp. PW68
TTCCGATCAGCAGTGGTCTCCGCGATGGGTTCCAAAGCCAGCAGATGGAGCGCCTGCATGGCCCGGCATTTCATCGTGGGTATCCCGAGAGGTCTCATCTTGCCATTTTTCTTCGGAATAAGGACTCTCCGAAGCGGAAGGGGCGTGTAACCTCGCCTCTTCAACGACATCATCGCACCGGTCTTGGCCTTGGGTGTATTCCAAGTCACCTTGTCGACCCCAGCCGTGTTTTTGCCTTTGTTTTCAGACACTCGTTTTACGGCCAATGCTTTGCCACTAAACGAGTGAGTCAGCAGCCATTGCAAAGCTTTCGCCTTGTTATACCTGCCGTCTTGTACCGCCTTCACAATACGCGCTTGCAGCCCTCTGACATGACGCTGTACAGCAATCCAATCGATGCTGTCCCACGATGTGCTGGAAGGCGCACACGCTGATACTGCTGCGTTCATTTGCTCTCCCTCCATTAAAAGGGTTCTACACACTCTCTTGTGATGAGAGACCATAAGGACGTCAGCCCGCTTTCGCGTGAGGTAATGTTTCAACCTCTATCCAACCCATTACAGACTGGCATTCGCTTTTTCCTCGTTCCTTCGCCCGCATCACCATGGGCAGTTTTTGCAAACTGCTTTCCCAATGGGGGTAATACGGGATTTCCACGTTCCGCTTACTGAAGTACATCGGCTTAGGTGCCTGCTATCGACCGGGAGGCGTATGGGTCACGAATGCGTAGTAGAAAGACGCGATTCCCACCTCCATTACCGTTTTGGTTCGAGCGTATTAGCCATTTCCGCTCGTTCAATTTAACGATCGTTGCGCAGATTCACATGTGTTCACCATACCGATTATCTAGCCCTTGTCCGGCTATGGCTGCCAGAAGAGTACGCCTCTCACGATTGATACCCCGCACCTTGCGGTGCCTCGTTACATTGTCGAAGGCGCTCTTTATTCAGCCTTCTAGATTCACCCGGTGACACGGGTGGTTCCCGCAGGGGGAACAACTTCATTAAGCGACTTCGTGTCGCACCTCTACCCAATTATTGCAAATCGGTAGATTGCCATCATCCAAATAGCGGCTTAAAGCTGGCCAACGCTTCAGAGTGTAATTGATGGCCTTGGCGGTGGGAGAACTCGATGGCACCGTCAGATGATGTTGGTTGAGCCATTCATATAGTTGTTGCATCACTGGTTGACTATGC
>NZ_JAHZSX010000008.1:0-284 GCF_020982655.1 Acinetobacter sp. PW68
GGCGGGAATCGAACTTTCTAGATCAACTTTATCTCTTGCGAAGCAGTGCTTCTCAGATAGGTCGCTGCGGTGTAGAACTGGAACCTCTGGCCAATGCCTTAAAAGAGGTGGTACTACAACAGCAGGTGCTGCATGCAGATGAAACACCGGTCACCATCATGCGGATGGGTGAGAATGATAAAAAACCGAAGAAAGGTTATGTCTGGGCCTATGCCACTACACAGTACAATCCAGTTCAGGCGGTGATCTATGACTTTCAGGATAGTCGTTCAGGCCAGCATGCT
>NZ_JAHZSX010000009.1:0-248 GCF_020982655.1 Acinetobacter sp. PW68
TCATGACCTCAGGCATACTGCGGTCATGAATACGCTGCCTGACTTAAGCCAACTGACCCATGAACAACTGCTGGAATTTACCCGGCAGTTGGCGATGCAGCATCAGTCTCTAGCACAATCAAACCAGCAATTAGATGCCAGAGTTCAACATCTTGAAGTCACCAATCAGCAATTAGATTCTAAAGTTCAACATCTTTCTATTCTCAATCAAAAATACGAGCATGAACTGGCGCTGTTTAAAAAGCACA